>CAMDBZ010000093.1 GCA_945889565.1 Thermoflexus hugenholtzii JAD2
TAGGATGGAATGGACTGACGTGATCGCCTGAGCCCGTCCTGAGGAGGACCGCATACCGCGTCGACGCCCTCACGCCGGCCCCGTCGCCACCGTGGCGCCAGCGCCCAACGGCCATGCGCCGCTGCAGCGCGTGCGCGGCACTCACGCCACTGAGCCCGTTCACGAACGCGCCTACCTCGGTGGCCTCGATCACGGCGCGGCGCCGCTGGGCGGCGCGGGCGCGACGGCCGCGCGCCAGATGCCGGCGGCGGAGTCCTTGCGGGAGCTCGGCCGGCTCGCGGAGACCGCCGGCGCCGTCGTCGTCGGCCAGACGCTGCAGCGCCGGCATCACCCGGACCCCGCCACGTTCGTCGGCTCCGGCAAGCTGCAGGAGATCCAGGCCGCGCGCGCGGAGACCGGCTACACGCTGGTGCTCTTCGACGAGCAGCTCGCGCCCGCGCAGCAGCTGCGGCTGGAGAGCGCGCTGGGCGTGAAGGTGCTGGACCGCAGCGCGCTCATCCTCGATATCTTCGCCAGCCGAGCGCGCACGCGCGAAGCGGCGCTGCAAGTGGAGCTCGCGCAGCACGAGTACCTGCTGCCGAGGCTGCGCGGGCAGTGGCAGCACCTCGAACGCATGGAGGGCGCGATCGGCTCGCGCGGCCCCGGCGAGACGCAGCTCGAGACGGACCGCCGGCTGATCGGCCTGCGCATCTCGCGGCTCAAGCGCGACATCGAGCAGGTGCGCCGCCAGCGCGCGCTGCACCGCCGCCGCCGCACGCAGCAGGGCATCCCCGTCGTCGCGCTCGTCGGCTACACCAACGCTGGCAAGTCCTCGTTGCTGCGCGCGCTCGCCGGCGCCGACGCGTACGCCGCCGACGAGCTGTTCGCCACGCTGGACCCGCTCACGCGCCGCGTCGTGCTGCCGGGCGGCGAGACGTTCTTGCTCACCGACACCGTGGGCTTCATCCAGAAGCTGCCCACGCAGCTCATCTCCGCCTTCAAGGCGACGCTGGAGGAGCTCGCGACCGCCGACCTACTGCTGCATGTCGTCGACGCGACCACGCCGGCGCTCGAGGCGCAGGTCGCGACGGTGCTGGAGACGCTCGCGGGCCTCGGGCTCGCCGATCGCCGCGTCGTCACGGTGCTGAACAAGGGCGACGGGCTGCTGCTCCCCGATGGCGAGCGAGTGGCGTCCGAGGCCGACCTCGCGCGCGTCGACCTGCACGTGCCGGACCCCGCGCGCGGCGCGCTGCTCATCTCCGCGCTGCGCGGCTGGGGCCTCGACGCGCTGCGTCGCCGCCTCGTGTTCGAGCTGTCACTCGCCGTGACGGGCACGGACTAGGTTCGCGGCTACCCGGGCAGGGGCCGGGCTACTCGGGAAGGTGACGCGCTACTCCCGCTCGCAGATCAACGCGACGTGCGTGCTGCGCACGCGCGTCAGTACCACCACCAGCACCGGCCCGTCGGGCCGCGCGCGCAGCGTCCCGTTGAGCCGCCGTTCGAGCGCGTTCGTGTCGACGGGGGAGCCGCGGCGCGCGACCTCGACGCGGCGCGCACCGGCCGCGCGCAGCGCGTCGGCGATCGCGCGCTCGGCGAACGGCAGGCACGCGCGAATCGCGAATCGCCGCGCGAACGGCGTGTCGATGGGGCTGTCGGCGCTGAGGTACGCGATGCGCGCATCGAGCTGCCACGCGTCGAGCTGCGCCGCCAGCTCCGCGACGAGCCCCGCACGGCCGATCGCGGGGTCGGGATCGTAGAGGTAGCGCCCCGGCGCGCCGAGCGTTGACGCGAGCGGCGCGACGCCAACGTCGCGCGTGAGGGTCGCGCCCTCGGGCAGCACTGTCGCGGTGCGCGCGTGGCGCGCGAGGGTGCCGAGCCACAGCACCGCCGCCCGCAGCCCGCGCTCGAGCGACACGAACTCGAGCTCCGCAGGCCCGTCGAGCGGCGGCAGCGCGTCGAGATCGACTCCCGGCGCGAGCTTCACGCCGGCGCCCGCCACGCTGCGCGCGAGCTCCAGCACGCGCGCGAGCGGCGGCGACCAGCGCTCGGGGAGCAGCTCGCGGCCGCGATCGGACCGGCGCGCGGGGTCCGCCCAGATCGCGCCGACGCCGGCGGGCGGCGTCCACGTCGCGAGGTCGGCCGCGCACAGCTCGATGCGGGCGGCGAGGCCGCGCGCGTCCGCGTTCGCGGCGAGCATCGCCAGGCGCGCCGGGTCGCGGTCGATGGCGAGCACGGGCGCGTGCACCGCGATCGCGAGGGCGTCGCCGCCCATGCCGCAGCCGAGGTCCGCCACGGGCCCGCCGTCGAGCTCCAGCGCGCCGAAGCGCTGCGCGAGGTGCGCCGACACACGCGCGTCGCTCGTCTGCTCCGCGGCGTCGCGGTCGCAGAACAGGCGCTCGGCGTCGGGCAGCTTCGCCGCGGCCGCCGCGCGCCCCTCGACGAGCGCGAGCGCGGCGCGCGCCTGCGGCGGCGACCACTCGCGCGCGAGCGCGCGCAGCACGCCGAGGTCGTTGCGGCCGCCCGCGCGCAGCGCCTCGACGGCCTCTGTCGCGCGCGCGCCTTCGCTGGTGCGCAGCCAGGCGACGTCGGCGGCGTCCACGCCTAGCGCCCGGGGCGCAGCGCCTGGTCGAGCGGGTGCAGCAGCCAGTCGCGTCCGGCGAAGTCCGCGCGTAACGCGCTCACCAGCTCGCGCAGGACGCCGCTGCCGCTCTCCGCGACCCAGCGTGCCGCTCGTGCGTCGCCGGCCACCGCGGGCGCGATGTCGTCGAGCCACGCGGCGAGCCGGCGGCCGAGGCGCGTTTCGCGCGCGGCGGGTAGCAGCCACTCGACCGGCGGGTGCGACCCCTCGTCCAGCACGCACGCCAGCCGCGCCGCCGCGCCCGCGGCCTCGCCGATGAGTAGCAGCGCGGTGTCGCGGAGGCGCTGCGGCGGCAGCGCCTCGAGCGTGTCGAGCATCGTCGCGGCGCGGAGGAACAGCGGACGCGTGGCGCGCTCGAGGCCGTCGGCGGGCAGCCGCGCGGCGGCCCCGGCCGCGCGGTCGTAGCGACGCAGCGGGTCGTGCAGCGCCTCGCCGTGCCGCACCAGCCAGCGCGCCTCCAGCGAGCGCCGCGCGACGCCATCGAGCAGCCGGCCCAGGCCGTCCGCCGTCAGCAGCACCGTCGCCACGTCCTCGCGCTCGGCGGCGCTGCCACGCAGCGCTTGCACGCCGTCCTCCAGCAGCGCGCCGCGCGTGGCGGGCGGCAGCGCGCGCGCCTCGGCGCCGTCGAGCACCACCCAGAGCGCCGGCGTGCCCAGCGGCTCGGCCCACTCGTCGCGCGGCGGGCGCGCCAGCAGCACGAGCGCGCGCGGCGCTAAGTCGGCCCAGGGCGTCGTCGCGAGCAGCAGCTCCGCACGTCCCCGCGCGAGCTCGCGCACCGCGACCGCATCCGCGCTCGTCATCGCGCGAGCCGCACGGCCAGCGCCGCCACGCGCGCCCCCAGCGCGCGCGCCTGTTCGCGGTCGTCGTCCGTCAGCGCCGCCACCGCCGTCGCGCCGTAGTATGAGCCAGAGCGACGCATGCGCTCCGACCAGGGCAGCCCCACGAAGAGCATCCCGTGCGCCACGATCAGGTGGAACAGCTGCAAGAGCGTCGCCTCGATCCCCCCATGCGGCGACCAGCCCGCGCCGAACGCCGCTCCGGGCTTGCCCGCCAGCTCGCCGCTCTCCCAGAGGTCGCCGGACTCGTCGAGCCAGGTCTTGAGCTTGCCCGTCACCCCGGACCAGTTGGGCGATCCCAGCACCAGCGCGTCACAGCGCAGCAGCTCGGCGGGCTGCGCCTCGTCGATGTCGCGCTCGCGCGCCACGGCGCCTGGGACCTGCGCGACGCCTTCGCCGACCGCGCGCGCCAGCTCCCGCACCAGGCCGGTGCGACTATCGAACAGCACCAGCACGGTCGCCATGGGCCGCTCCGCCGCTCGGGCCTGTGTCGCTGGGGCCCGGCGCCGCGGCGTTCAGCCCTCGGTGCCGGTCCGCTCCGTCACGACCTGCCGAAAGTGGGTCACCCGCTCGCCCTCGGGCGGCTCCGGAGCGCCGCGCTCCATGAACTCCCGCGCCAGTGTCACCAGCGCGGCCGCGCCGCCGTACGCGACGAACCACTCGATGCCCTGCAGCGCCGAGTGCACGCTCGAGCGGCGGTCGCCGCGATGGCGCACATAGCCCCAGAGCAGCCCCGCGAGCAGTGCTGCGAGCGCGAAGCGGAGCTGGTGCTTGTCGCTCATCCCCGTGGGGCCCTCCGCCCGGCATCGTACGGTCCGGCGCCAGCGGCGTACAGTCGGCCGCGGCCCTGCCGGGAGACTGGCGTGTCTGGCGCGAACGTGGCACACTGCCGCCGCGTCCACGCTGGTTGGGGTGATGCACGGTGTGTGCTGCCCGCCGATCTGGCGCGCAGTGGGGGAGGAGTGAGGCGATTTGCAGGACGTGACCTACCGTAGGCCCGCCACCGTCCAGGAGGCGAGCCAGCTGCTCAAGGACAACGGTCCGACGGCGCGCGTGCTGGCTGGCGGCACCGACATCATCGTGATGGCGCGGGAGCGCCGTCGCGACACGCGCATGTTCGTCGACATCAAGGCGATCCCGGAGCTGATGCAGCTCAGCTTCAGCGCCACCGAGGGACTCACGGTCGGCGCCGCCGTCCCGTGCTACCGCATCTACCGCGACGAGACGGTGAGCCGGCTCTACCCGTGCCTCTTGGACTCCGCGTCGCTCATCGGCGGGACCGCCATCCAGGGGCGCGCGAGCCTCGGCGGCAACCTGTGCAACGCAGGCCCCGCCGGCGACAGCATCCCCTCGATGATCGCGCTCGAAGGCGAGGCGCAGATCTTCGGCCCCAACGGCTGGCGCACCGTCAAGGTAGAGGACTTCTGCACCGCTCCCGGGCGCAACGTCCTGGATGCCGGCGAGCTGCTCGTCTCGATCAAGTTCCCCGCTCCTCGGCCCGGGTCCGGCGCGCGCTTCCTGCGCTTCATCCCGCGTAACGAGATGGACATCGCCGTCGTGAACTGCGCCACGAACCTGACGCTGGACGGCAACACCGTCACGGCCGCGCGCATCGCCATCGGCGCCGTCGCGCCCCGGCCGCTGTTCGTGCCCGCCGCGGGCGCCGCGCTCGTCGGCCGCCCGCTCACGGACGAGACGATCGCCGCGGCCGCCAACGCCTCCCGCGACGCCGCCACGCCCATCGACGACATGCGCGGATCGGTGCGCCAGCGCAAGCACCTCTCCTACGTGCTGACCGAACGGACGATCCGGGACGCTGCCCGCCGCGCCCGCGGCGAGATTGTGAGCCACGTATGAGCAGCCGCATCATCATCCAGGCCACCATCAACGGGGAGCCGATGGAGTTCCTCGCGGACGAGCGCGACAGCCTGCTCGAGGCGCTCCGCGAGCGCATCGGCCTGACCGGGTCGAAGGAAGGCTGCAACAACGGCAACTGCGGCGCTTGCGCCGTGATTCTCGACGGCCGCCTGGTCAACTCGTGCGTCGTCATGGCGGCCGAGCTCCAGGGCGCGAACATCACGACCGTGGAGGGCCTCGCCAACGGCGGGGAGCTGATCCCGCTGCAGACCGCCTTCTTGGAGGACGCCGCGCTCCAGTGCGGCATTTGCACCCCGGGCTTCCTGGTCGCCTCGAAGGCGCTGCTGGACTTCAACCCGAACCCCAGCGAGTACGAGATTCGCTACTGGCTGGCCGGCAACCTTTGCCGCTGCACCGGCTACGACAAGATCATCCGCGCCGTCCAGCACGCGGCTACCCAGATGCGGGCATAACCCGTATCTTTGACGCGGCCTCCAACGGCGCCCGCGAGCCTAGCTCGCGCGGGGCTCGCGGGAATCTGGCCATCCAGGTGAAGCGCTCGGCCAGAGCGCTTCACTCGTTGCGGGGCCGCCGACGACCGGTCGGCAGCCTAATCGCAGGGCCGCCGCCATAGGTCGGCAGCCCATGGGGTCTACCGGCGGCGCATGCGCCGTCGCGCAGTAAGGAGCCCAGCCTCGATGGTATCCACCGAGAAGCCCAAGTACCGCGTCGTTGGCACCCGTCCGGTGCGCCCCGACGGGACCGACAAGGTCACGGGCCGCGCCCAGTACGGGGCCGACCTGCGGCTCCCGGGCATGCTCTACGCGCGCGTCAAGCGCAGCCCCTACGCCCACGCTCTCATCAAGAGCATCGACGTCTCCAAGGCGCTCGCGCTCCCGGGCGTGAAGGCCGTGATCACAAACAAGGACTTCCCGGTCGCCGAGGACAAGGTCGCCGACCTCGGTGAGGGCGCGGCCAACATCAAGTGGCTGCTCGACAACGTGATGGCGTCGGACCGCGTGCTCTACAAAGGCCATGCCGTCGCCGCCGTCGCCGCCACCGACATCCACACGGCGGAGGACGCGCTCGCGCTGATCGAAGTGGAGTACGAGCAGCTGCCCGCGGTGCTGAACGTGCGCGACGCGATGCTCGACTCCTCGCCCAAGCTGCACGCCAACCTCAAGACCGAGGAGCTGACCGGCCTCTTCACCCCGCCGCTCGGCGCGGGCGACAAGGTCTCCAACATCGCCAAGCACCTGCTGCTCACCAAGGGCGACATCGCGGCCGGCTTCGCCGCCGCCGATATCGTCCTCGAGCGTGAGTTCGAGACCACGATGGCGCACCAGGGCTACATCGAGCCGCACAACGCCACCGCGTTCTGGAACAACGACGGCGAGCTGACCGTCTGGACCAGCACGCAGGGCTCGTTCGCCGTGCGCGATCAGGACTCGATGCTGCTGCACCTGCCCG
>CAMDBZ010000094.1 GCA_945889565.1 Thermoflexus hugenholtzii JAD2
CGCCGCCTACGCGCTCGCGCTGCTGCTCACCCCCGCGCTGCACTACCTCGATCTCGCCGAGCTGCCGCTCGCGCCGTTCTTCGCCACCCTCGGCGCCGCGCTCATGGTCGCCGGCATCGCGCTGCGCATCTGGGCGATGCTCGCGCTCGGCGCCAACTACAGCCGCACGCTACGCGTCGTGCAGGGCCAGCGCGTCGTGCAGGACGGCCCGTACTGGCTCGTCCGCCACCCCGTCTACCTGTCGAGCCTGCTCGTCTGGGTCGGCCTGGGCGTCGCCCTCGCCAACTGGCTCGTCACCCCCGTCGTCGCCCTGCTCCTCGCCGTCGCCTACCTCGACCGCATCCGCGCCGAGGAAGCCCTCCTCCTCCGCACCTTCGGCAGCGAGTACTCGAGCTACATGCACAAGACCTGGCGGCTCGTCCCAGGGCTGTACTAGAGGCGCTCCGACTCCCCCTCGCCCCGCCGCGCGGGGAGAGGGGGCCGGGGGGTGAGGGCCGCGCGCAGCGCGCTCAGCGCCGCGTGCACGTCGCGCTCGACATCCGCCGCGAGCACCCGCACGACGCGCACGCCATCCGCCTCGATCGCGCGCTGCCGCTCGGCGTCCCGCCGACGCACGACATCGGCCGCATGCACACCACCATCGATCTCGATCGCGACGCGCAACTCCTCGCAGTAGAAGTCCACGACGAACGGCCCGATGGTGTGCTGTCTGCGGAACTTCAACCCCTCGAAGCGACGCGCCCGCAACGCCTCCCACAGCACCCGCTCCGAGCGCGTTGCGTTTCGCCGAAGCTCACGCGCAGCGTCGAGCAACCCTCACCCCCAGCCCCTCTCCCACTGCGTGGGCGAGGGGAGCCAGAACCGAAGCACCGATCGCCGCATCATGCTCCCCCTCGCCCCGCCTCGCGGGGAGAGGGGGCCGGGGGGTGAGGGTTCCGGGGGCGGACGGGGCCCTGTAAGCTGCATCTCGCTCGTGTCAGCCTTGGAGAACAGTGTGTCTACGGAGCAGGAAGCCTTCCGAATTCTCTGCGCGAAGTGCCGACGTGCTACACGCCACGAGAAACTCTTCGAGAATCGCGCTGACGAGGACGACGAGCCCTCCGGCATGTGGTCGATCGACTTCCACCGCGTGTTGAGATGTCTTGGCTGTGAGACGATTACGTTCCAACACGAGTGGGTGTTCAGCGAGAATCTGGACCACGATGGCGTGTATCCCGTGACGTCCCTCTACCCTCCCCGACTCGGCAATGTCCGGACTCTGGACGACGCAGACTTGATGCATCTGCCATATCACGTCGGCCGGATCCTCGCCGAGACAGTCCGCGCGCTCGAAACCGACGCGCCACTGCTCGCGACAGCCGGCCTACGCGCCCTTGTCGAAGCGATCTGCAACGACCGCGGTGTACAGGGGAAGGACCTCTGGGAGAAGATCAATGGCCTCGTCGAAGCTGGCGTGATGACCAGCCAGAACGCCGACGTTCTCCTACTGCACAAAGACTTCGGGAACGCCGCGATTCACGAACTGGAGGCCCCGACAGCTGATGTGCTCCATATGCTCTTCGAGATACTGATGCAGCTCGTGCGAACGACCTACGTCGTGCCCGCGCTCGCCAAGCGAATCGTCGCGACGTCGCCACCCCCGCGCCGAACGAGGGCGACCGGGCAGAGTGGCCCGCAAGCATAGCGGCTGTCGTCCGGCCCCCCCTGCTACACTTCCCCAC
The DNA here is from genome assembly GCA_945889565.1 of Thermoflexus hugenholtzii JAD2. Lineage (GTDB taxonomy): Bacteria > Chloroflexota > Dehalococcoidia > UBA2979 > UBA2979 > SHYP01. Next base: position 1,722 of record CAMDBZ010000094.1, read on the forward strand.
ATGCTCGACGCGCTCTCCGACCGCCTCCAGGGCACCTTCCGCCGCCTCGGCAACCGCGGCAAGGTCACCGAGGCCGACCTCGACGCTGCGCTGCGCGAAGTCCGCGTCGCCCTGCTCGAGGCCGACGTGAACTTCAAAGTCGTCCGCGACTTCATCGCCGCCGTCCGCGAGCGCGCGCTCGGGCAAGAGGTGCTCGCCTCCATCACCCCGGCGCAGCAGATCGTCGGCATCGTCCACCAGCAGCTGATCGAGGTGCTCGGCAAGGAGCAGGAGCCGCTCAAGCGCGCCCCGCAGGGCATCACCAAGATCCTGCTCTGCGGCGTCAAAGGCTCCGGCAAGACCACGCTCGCCGGCCGCCTCGCGCTGCACCTGCGCTCGCAGGGCATGCGCCCGCTGCTCGTCGCCACCGACTTCGAGCGCGTCGCCGCCACCGAGCAGCTGCAAGTGCTGGGCAAGCAGATCGACGTGCCCGTCTACGCCGAGGAGCGCGCGGTGCCCCCCGCGCAGGTCGCCAAGCGCGCGCTCGCCGAGGCTGCGCGCACCGGCGCCAACGCCGTCGTCATCGACACGCGCGGCGCCGTCGCCCTCGACGACGCCTTCGCCGACGAGCTCGCCGCGCTCGCCGACGAGGTCGACCCCACCGAGGTGCTGATCGTCGTCGACTCCATGACCGGCCAGGAAGCCGTCAACCTCGCGCGTGAGTTCCACGAGGCCGTCGAAGGCACCGGCATCGTCGTCACCAAGCTCGACTCCGACGCGCGCGGCGGCGCCGTGCTGTCGGTGCGCGCCGTCACCGGCCTGCCCATCAAGTTCATCACCACCGGCGAACGCCTCGAAGCGCTCGAGGCGTTCCACCCGGACCGCTTCGCCTCGCGCGTGCTCGGCATGGGCGACGTCGTCACGCTCGTCGAGAAAGCGAAGCAGGCGATCGGCGAGCGCGACTCGAAAGAGATCGCCCGCCGCATGCAGCGCGGCGAGTTCGACCTCGAGGACTTCCTCGCGCAGATGGAGCAGATGAAGCACATGGGCCCACTCTCCGGCCTGCTCGACATGTTGCCGGGCGCGGGCGCGCTCAAGAGCCAGCTGGGCGTTGCAGATCTCGGCGAAGACACCTTCAAGTACGCCACCGCGATCATCCAGTCGATGACCCCGCAGGAGCGCCGCCGCCCGGAGCTGCTCAACGGCTCGCGCCGCCGCCGCATCGCCGCCGGCTCCGGCACCACCCCCGCCGACGTGAATCGCCTGCTCAACCAGTTCACCCAGGCCAAGAAGCTGATGCAGGCCATGACTTCCGGCAAAGGCGGCGGCGGCGCCGGCCTGCGCCGCATGCTCGGCTTCTAGCTCCTGCAGGCCCCGCAGGCGTCAGCACAAATGTTTCACGTGAAACATTCCTCCCACTCGCTGGGCCCCGCCCCTTGGCTCCCAGCCCGCGATGACGGAGAATCGGCGAGACTGCACCGAACAACAACGATGCCACCCGCCTGACCGCAGCGATGCCCGCCCAGCGCGGGCGCGACCGGGCCGCCGATGCCGGCGCCCCACGAACGGAGACCCGCCTATGCTGCGGATGCGACTGCGCCGCACCGGCAAGACCAAGCAACCGTCCTACCGCGTCGTCATCGCCGACGCGCGCGCCAAGCGCGACGGCGCCTTCGTCGAGGTCGTCGGCCACTACAACCCCCGCCAGAAGCCGGACGTCGTCGACTTCAAGGAAGACCGCGTGCGCCACTGGCTGGAGCGCGGCGCGCAGCCCTCGGAGACCGTGCACCGCCTGCTCTTCAAGCAGGGCCTCACCACCATCGAACCGCCGAAGCGCGTGACCAAGCCCTCCAACGCCGAAGTCGCCGCCGCCCGCGAGGCCGCCGCGGCCGAAGCCGCGCGCGCCGCCGCCGCCGAGGAAGCACGAGCCGCCGCAGCCGCCGCCACCATCGAGGCTGCCCGCGCCGCCGAAGCAGCCGCAGCCGCCGACGCACCGGCGGCGGAGTAGCACGTGAAAGCACTCGTCGAGTACCTGGCCCGCGCGCTCGTGCGCAACCCTGAGCAGGTCAGCGTCGAGGAGGAGCGCTACGGCGAGCGCGTCGTCCTGCGCCTGCACGTCGCCGACGACGACAAGGGCCGCGTGATCGGCCGCGAAGGCCGCGTCGCGAACGCCATCCGCTCGCTGCTGCACGTCGCCGCCACGCGCGCCGGCGTGCGCGCCACGCTCGACATCGACTAGCCCCGTCGCCACGCTCGTGACCGACAGCGCCGACCCCACCCCCGCTCAGGCGGACGACGGCGGGCGCGTCGCCGTCGGGCGCATCAACGGCACGTGGGGGCTGCGCGGCCACGTCAAGGTCACGCCCTACACCGCGAACAAGGACCGCTTCCGCCCCGGCTCCCGCTTGCTCGTCGGCGGCGCGCCGGCCGAGGTGCTCGACGTCGTGTACCCGCAGGCGTACCCGTGCGTGCGCTTCGCCGGTTACGACAGCATCGAAGCGGCCGAGGACCTGCGCGGCGCGCTGATCGAGATCGAAGCTGCCGAGCTGCCGGCGCTGCCGGAGGGCGAGTACTACCGCCACGACCTGATCGGCCTGCGTGTTGTCACGCGCGAGGGCGAGCCGCTCGGCGAGCTCGCCGACATCCTCGCGACCGGCGCGAACGACGTGTACGTCGTGCGCCGCGCCGCCGCGCCCGACGTCCTGCTGCCCGCCATCGCCGACGTCGTCCTGCGCGTCGACCTCGTGGCCCGCGAACTGGTCGTCGACCCCCTGCCCGGCCTGCTCGACTGATCCGCGCGCGCATTCGCCCGTCGCGGTAGCCCCGCCTATACTCGACACGCAGCCACGGTGGGGGCGTAGCTCAGTTGGGAGAGCGCTGCGTTCGCATCGCAGAGGTCAGGGGTTCGAGTCCCCTCGCCTCCACCACCGCCGTCTGCTCGCTGCGATCACCTGCACGCGGCTCAGTGAGCCGCGGGCAGGGCAGTCAACGGCTGGCGCGCTCCCCGGTCCCCCTAGGCCTCCCGCCCCATGCCGAGGCACACAGCGACACCCGCGTCAGCACGCCTCAGCGGTGTGCTCGGCAGTGTTCGCGAGGGCGCGCTGGGCAGGCCGGCGCTAGCGCGCCACCAGCCCGCCGTCGACCGGCAGCGCCGTGCCCGTCATGAACGACGACTCGTCGCTGGCGAGGAACAGCGCGAGCGCCGCCACCTCGTCCGGCGTGCCGAGCCGCCCCACCGGCTCCATCGCGGTCATCTGCGCCATCGCCGCCGCGTTCCCCTGCGTGAAGCGCTGGATCATCGGCGTGTCGATCACACCGGGGCAGATCGCGTTCACGCGCAGCCCGCGCGTCGCGTACTCGAGCGCCGCGGCTCGCGTCAGCTGGATCACACCGCCCTTCGAGGCGCAGTACGCGGCGACGCCCGGGAAGCCGACCAGCCCCGCGACCGAGGCGTTGTTGATGATCGAGCCGCCGCCCGATTCGAGCAGCAGCGGGATCGCGTACTTCATGCCCAGAAAGACGCCGCGCAGGTTCACGGCGATCACGCGGTCGAAGTTCTCAAGCGTGCAATTCGCCGTCGAGCCTTGCTCGCCCTCCATGCCCGCGTTGTTGAACAGCACGTCCAGCCGCCCAAAGCGGGAGCGCGCGGCCTCGACGAGCGCCTCGACCTGCGTCGCGTCCGACACGTCGACGCGCACCGCAAGCGCGCGCTCGCCGATCTCGGCGGCGGTCGCGTCCTCGGCGCTTGTCAGGCCGCCGACGACCACGCGCGCGCCCTCCTGGGCGAAGCGCAGCGCCGTCGCGCGCCCGATGCCCGAGCCACCGCCCGTGACGATGGCGACCTTGCCCTCCAGACGTGCCACTCCGCACCCCTCTCGCGACCGCCGCCCGGGACGGCGATGCCGTGACGACTCTCTGCTCCACGCTCGTGGGCAATGCTACGGCGAGCAGCGGCGCGCGGGAGGGCCAGACGCCAGCACTCGGGCGGGACGTTCCGCGGCCCGGGGGCGCGGGCAGCGAGCAGCAACCACCGCGCTACGGATGAGGCGCGGAACGGTCCAGGCGACGCACAGGCACGGTCACCAGCAACTGGCGCCGCTGCGGCAAGAAGCACTCGACGTCTGTGCACACCTGGTAGCCGACGTCGACCGTGAGCGTGACCGCCGCCGACGCATCTGGAGCCTCGGGGAGGCGGCTGAGCAGCGGCACGGCGATCTCGACGGCGCCCTGCGCGGGGGGCTCGATCACCTCGAACTGCTCGTCGAGGCCGGCGATGGCGAACGGCCGCGTGTGCGGGTAGCGCGGGCTGCCGACGACGATGCCCTCGGGTGCGGTCACCGCCACCGTGGTGGCCACGTAGCCGCTCGGGACGTCCGGCCCGTAGACGTGCTCGCCGGGCCCGAGCGCGATGCGTACGTACAGCTCGGTCCATTGCCCGAAGCCCAGCGCTGCGGCGCCGAGCACGGCGCTCACCTCCGCGTCGGCGGTGGCGGACGGGTTCGCGGACATGTCGAGCTGCAGGCCGATCACGCCGTACAGCAGCGCGTCGGCGGTCTCGCGTTCCTGGTAGCGGCGGTGGAAGACCTTATGTGTGACGACACCGCGCGCATCCGTGACGAACAGCCCGGGGAACGGCAGCCCGTAGTCCGGCTCGTCCGGCGCGATCAGCGTGTTGAGCACGCCGACGCGGCGGATCACGTCGGAGCCCGCGTCCGAGAGCAACGAGTAGCCGATCGCGCGCTCCGCCGCGAACGCAGCGAGCGCCTCGACGGGGTCGGGTGTGACGACGAGCGTCGCGTACCCGGCTGCCGCGAGATCAGCGACGCGGCGTTGCAGCTCCACGAGCTGCGTGCGGCAGTACGGTCACCACACCACCGAGCGCACGAACACCACGACGGCCCCGCGCGCGCCCCGCGCACCCGCGAAGCTCACCGCTTGGCCGTGTTGATCAGGGAGCGTGAACTCCGGCAACGGCTGCCCAATGTCGGGGCCGCTGGCGAATTCGCCCTCCGGGTTGCGCGAGCGAGGCGAACGAGGG
>CAMDBZ010000095.1 GCA_945889565.1 Thermoflexus hugenholtzii JAD2
TGCTGCGGAGGCGGAGCGTGCGCGGTCGGTGCTGTCGCGGTATCGGCGGCGACGCCTGGCCCCGCTGGCGGCGCAGCCTCGACGGCCCGCGAGGCCGCCGCACGGGCAGCGTCCGGCTCCGGCCACGCCGGCTCCACCGGCGCAGCAGCGGGCCGCTGCGCGCCGCGCAGCAGCCCCTCGATCGCGTCCAGCCGCCGCTGCAACGCGCGCATGTCCGCGACCAGCTCCGCGACGGTCCGCCGCAGCGCCTCCCCACCCTCCGCCGGCTGCTCCGGACGCCGGGTCAGCACCTCCTGCGCGCGCCGCACCGAGTCGTCGATCAGCTCGTGCGCGCGCGCCCGCGCGTCCGCCAGCAGCAGCTCCACGTCGTCGCCGCCCTCCGACATCGGCGGCGGGGCAAATCGCGGCTCGCGCGCGGGGCGTGGCTCTGGCACCGAGGACTCCTCCCGCACGACGCGCTCTGCCGCCGAGCGCATCGCCGGCCGGCCGCCCGGCGCACGCCCGCGCTCGCCGTCGCCCGCACCGTCGCCCGCGAGCGCCAGCAGCAGCTGCGCCATCGCGCGGAGTATGCCCGTGACGGCGCGCTCCGTGTGCGGCAGACGCCAGTCGCCCTGGTCGTTCACTGCCCCGCGGCTCCCCTGCCTCGCCGCACGTCACGCGCCCCGCGACGAGGCGCGGCCGGGATGCACGAACTTGTACCCCACCCCCCGCTCATTCACGATCATCGTCCGCCCGCCCGGATCGTCCCCGAGCTTCCGCCGCAGGTGCTGGATGTGCACCTTCAGGTAGTCCACCTCGTCGACGTATTCGCGGCCCCACACCTTCGCCAGCAGCGTGCGGAAGCTGAGCACGCGGTTCTCGTTGCGGCTCAGGTGATACAGGATGCCGTACTCGATCGGCGTGAGCTTCACCAGCTCGCCGCCCACCGTCACCTCGCGGCTCTCGTAGTCGATGCGCAGCGCGCCCGCCTCGAACGGCGCGCCCTCCGCCGCCGGCGCCTGCGACTCGCTGCGCCGCAACACCGCGCGCACCCGGGCGAGCAGTTCGATGTGGGAGAACGGCTTCGTGATGTAGTCGTCCGCCCCCAGCTCCAGCCCGCGCACCTTGTCCACCTCGTCGTGACGCGCCGTCAGCATGATGATCGGCACGTCCGAGAAGCGGCGGATGCGCTCGCACACCCCGAAGCCGTCGCCGTCCGGCAACCCGATGTCGAGGATGATCAGCGTCGGCGCGTCGCGGCGTGCGATCTCCACGCCCTCCGCACCCGTCGGCGCGTGCAACACTTCCGCATCCGGCCAGCGCAGCGCGAACGTGAGCCCGACGACTTCGACGATGTCCGGCTCGTCGTCAACAATGAGGACACGCATAACTGATTATACCCGTTAGCAGTGTCGCACCGTCAAGACGCGTACCCGTCCCCTCGCTCCCGCGCGCGTGGGCGCGACGCCAACGCGCCGTGCGCGCATCATCCCCACGACCCGCAACACGCGCGAGGAGGCAGCACGTGGCCACACAACCGCTGCGCATCGCCGTCATCGGCGCCGGAGCGAACACGCGCCTGCGCCACATCCCCGGCTTCCAGGCGCTCCCCGGCGTCGAGGTCGCCGCCGTGTGCAATCGCTCGGAGGCGAGCGGACGCGCCGTCGCCGACGCCTTCGCCATCCCCCGCGTCGAGACCGATGCGCTCGCGCTGCTGCGCGACCCCGACATCGACGCGGTCTGCATCGGCACCTGGCCCTACCGCCATCACGCCTACGCCCTCGTCGCGCTGGCCGCCGGCAAGCACGTGCTGTGCGAGGCGCGCATGGCGATGAACGCCGCTGAGGCGCGCGACATGCTCGCCGCCGCCGACGCGCGCCCCGACCGCGTCGCGCAGCTCGTGCCCGCCCCCTACGACCTGCGCTGGTGGCGCACCGTGCGCCGCCTGCTCGCCGAACGCGCGCTCGGCCCGCTACGCGAGGTGCACGCGACGATGCTCGGCCCAGGCGCGCTCGACCCGGCCACGCCGCTGCACTGGCGCGAGCGCGACGACTACTCCGGCTACAACACGATGTCGCTCGGCATCCTCGTCGAGACCGTCGAGCGCTGGCTCGGCCCCACCGAGCGCGTGCTCGCGGACGCCGCGACCTTCACCACCGCGCGCACCGACCCCGAGACCGGCCGCCCGCGCGCCGTCGCGATCCCGGACTCCATCGGTGTCTTCGCGCGGATGCCGGACGGCACGCGCGTGACGTACCGCGTGAGCGCCGTCACCGCCGGCGCGCGCGACGCGAACGGCATCTCGCTCTTCGGCGCCGCCGCGTCGCTGCACCTCTCCTTCGCCGACGACACGCTGACGCTCGTCCCGCTCCGCGGCCAGCCGCAGGCGCTCGCGCCCGACCCCGGCACCGACGTGGGCTGGTCCGTCGAGCGCGACTTCGTCACGTCGATTCGCGACCACGCCCCCGTCGAGCTCACCAGCTTCGCCGATGGCCTGCGTTACATGCGCTTCACCGAAGCGGTCTGGCGCAGCTGGAACGAAGCCCGCCCCCTGCACCTCATCGACGTCTGAGCCGTGCGCACGCGCTCCTATTCGATGCGGTTCGGCGGCGGCCCGGAGCCCGCGTGGTCGTGGCGGCGCGTGCTCGTGCAGCTCGCCGCGAACGCCCTCGGCCTCTGGCTCGCCGCCGCGCTCATCCCCGGCATCGCCATCGACGACTGGCAGTCGCTCGTCGCCGGCACCGCCATCTTCGCGATCGTCAACACGCTCGTGCACCCCATCGCCACGTTCGTGTCGTGCTGCCTGATCGCGCTCACCTTCGGCCTTTTCCTACGGGCTCCGAAACGTCCACACGCGTGCCACGTGGCGCACGCGGCTAGCTGCGTGACGCTGGCCGCCAACTAGCAGATCGGCCGCTGACACACCCTCGCCAGCCGAGCGGCGCGGACCAGCGGCTCACCGGCGGTGTGGGTCCGGTCCGATGCGTGGCCGGATGGCCGGACCGGCACGGCACTGCGGCGCGATGGCGGAAGCGAGAACCTGACGCTGGCTGGAGAGTTGGAGGCGGGCAGGGTCGGAACCAGATTGAACGGCCGACCCCGTGGAGCGCCGGTTGACGCGGCTCGCTCGGCAGCATCCTAGCGCTGTCACTGGGCCTCAGGTGGTTCGAGCGTCCGGCTGCCCGGCAGCGCCGGGAGCAGGACGGCGCCTAAGATGCCGGCTTGCGCCCCAGTGCCGCCATATGCGTGAAAGCCCACAGCGCGTCTGGTTTGCGCGCCCAGACTCGAAACGCCTCCGCCATCGCCTCGATTTCCGCCTGCGTCGACAGCCCGGTCTCGACCTGCCGCTCGCCCATCGACGAAGTGAGCAGCCGGTCCGCGTAGGAGTCGCCCCAGGTGACTGTCTCCTCGCGGGTGGCGTAGCACCAGACCGCCCCCGTCACGTGGACATCGGACACCCCGGCCTCGTGGAACAGGGCGCGCAAGCGGCGGCCCATTCGGGGCTCGCCGCCGAGGCCGCGCGCCGTCTTCTCGTACACATCGACGAACCGGTCCAGCCACGGGTCTGGCGGCCAGTAGGTTACCGAGCCCCAGTCCACGTCGCGGACGGCCAGCAGACCGCCGGGCTTGACGACCCGCAGCATCTCCCGCAGCGCCGCCTGCCGGTCGGTCAGGTGCTGGAAGACCTGGTGCGCGTAAGCGACGTCGAACGAAGCGTCGGGGTACGCCAACTCATAGACGCTGCCGTACTCGTAGAGCAGGTTCTTGACGCCCCGCGCCTCGGCGTCAAGCCGCGCCTGCGCCAGCGTCTCCTGCGACAGGTCGATGGCGACGACCTCGCCACCCGGTAGCCGCTCCGCCAGCCCCACCGTGATGCTCCCCGGCCCACAGCCGACGTCCAGCAAGCGCATCTCCGGCGACAGCTCCGGCAACAGGAAGGCAGCAGCCTCCTCGGCCGTGCGCATGCCGTGTTGCCGCACCACTGCCGGAGCGTGGCCGTGGACGTACGTTTCGCGAAGCAGCGGGTCATTCGTCATGACCGGACTATAGGCAGCAAAGAGGCTGCCTGCTTGAAGTCGACCTCCTCCTCGGCACTCCTTCGGCTGGGAGTCACGGCGATGGCAAACTCGCAGACCTCGATGCCGCGCACAGCGCCGCTAACTTGCGCCCACGCTCGCCAGCTCCACAATGCGCGCCCGCGGCCCGCCGTCCCCGAGCTCGAGCAGCGCCACCGTGCCCAGCTTCATCGTCTGCGCCACCATCGTCGGGCTGCCCGGATTGACGAACAGCACCCCCTGGTGCGTCTCCACCATCGCCTCGTGCGTATACCCGAACACCACGATGTCCACCGGCTCGCCGAAGATGTTGCGCAGCTCCTCCGGGATCGACTTGCCTGCCGGGTAGCGGTCGAGGTTCCCCGGCCACACATCGTCCGCCAGCGGCTGCAGCTCGATCTTGTGCACCATCCCGATCGAGTGCCCGCCCAGCTTCACCACCATCGGAATGCTCACGCGCGGCCCGGCCGTCTCCGAGCCCACGAGCCCCCCCGGCACCGCGTGCACCGGCGCGATCCGTTCGAGCCAGTCCACGCACGACTGGATGTAGATATCCCCCGCGTGCAGGATCACGTCGACGCCCTCGAACGCCTTCACCACCTGCGCCGGCGGCTCCGGCCCCATCGACGGGATGTGCGTGTCCGAGATCAGCCCAATGCGCATGCGTCCCCTCCTCGACCTCCCACCGTCGAGGCGGGCGCGCGCGTCAGCCTACCGCATCGTGGCGCGTACGGCGGGTGGAGCAGCCCCACGGACGGCGCTGTCGAGCCCTCTGGTCGGCCCACCGGCGTCAGTCGCCGAAGCCGGAGCCGCCCGTCACGGCGAGTGACCGCACCGTGCTGCTCGCACCCTCGCGCACCACCTCGATGCGGTCCGCGAGCCGCTCCGCCACCAGCGGCACGTGCGAGATCACCCCGATCACGCGCTGCCCGCCCGACAGCAGCTCCAGCCCCTCGAGCGCCACGTCGAGCGAATCCGCGTCGAGCGACCCGAACCCCTCGTCGAGGAACAACGACTCGAGCGACACCGCGCCCCCGTGCCCCGCCAGCTCCGGCAGCCGCTCTGCCAGCGCCAGCGCCAGCGCCAGGCTCGCCAGAAACGTCTCGCCGCCGGACAGCGTCTTCACGGACCGCGCCTCATCGCCGTTCAGCCGGTCCACCACCTGGAACTCGTCGTCCAGCACCTTGAGCCGGTAGCGCCCACGCGTCAGCTGCTCGAGGTGACGCGCCGCCTCGCTCGCCAGCGCATGCATCGCCTCCCGCTGCACGAACGCGATGAAGCGGTTGCGATGCAACTCCTGCTCGAGCGCGCCGGCCAGCTCCGCGCCCTGCGCGAACGCCTGCTGCTGCTCCGCCAGCTGCGCCGACTCCGCGCGCTCCCGCGCCGCCGCCTCGACCCGCGCATCGAGCCCACCGAGCGCGCCCGCCGCGTCCTGCTCCGCTCGATCGAGCTTCGTCGCTGCCGCGCCCAGCGTCGCCGCATCCGGCGGCGACTCCAGCCGCAGCCGCTCGCGCGCCGCACCCGCGTACGCGTCGCGCGCCGCTCGCGCGCCTGCCTCTGCCTCCACGCCCGAGCCCTGCGCCGCCACCGACTGCGCCGCCGCGACCCGCGCCGCCTCCGTGCGCTCGTCGCGCCGCGCGCGCGCCGCAGCCTGCGCCTGCGCGCTCGCGTGCAGCGCCTCGTCCAGCGCCGCGGCGCGCGCCGCGAGCGCGAGCGCTCCCGCGAGCGCCGACCGCAACGCCTCCACGCCGCCCGGCGCCGCATCGGGGTGCGCGGCAGCCAGTTCCTGCGCGCGCGCCGCCGCCTCGCGCTCGGCCCCTGCCGCCTGCTCCACGAGCGCCGCCGCCGAGCGCGCGCGATGCTCCGCGTCCAGCTCCGCGCGCTCCGCCGCGCTCGCCGCGGCCGCCGCGACGGCCACCGCCGCGACCGCGCGCTCGAGCTCCTCGCGCGCGCCGCCGAGGCTCGCGGGCGTGACCGCCACGCGCACGCGCACCGCCGCGCTGCCCCGCGCGCGCACCGCGAGTGCCGGCTCCGCCATGCCGTCACCCCCTCGCCCCGCAGGGGAGAGGGGGCCGGGGGGTGAGGGTTCAGGCTCCACCAGCCCCTCCGGCAGCGCCGCGAGCGCCAGGCTCAACTCCCGCTCCGCGAGCGCCGACGCGCGCTCCGCCGCCGCCGCCGCCTCGGCGCGCGTGCGCTCCGCAGCGGCGGCCTGCGTGGCCGCTCGCGCCGCACCCTCCACGGCCGTCCGCGCGACTCCCGCCGCCGCACACGCCGCCACGAGCGCCGCCTCCGCGTCCGCGAGCGCCGCCGCCGCGCCGCGCGCACCCTCGACACGCGCATGCGCCGCCGCCACCGCGTTCCCCGCCCGCTCGAGCGCCGCCCGCGCGCGCTCCAACGCTGCGGCCGCGACCGCACGCTCGGCGTCGGTCGCATCGAGGTCGGGCGCCTCGCACGGCTCCACGCGCTCGATCGGCGCGCCGCAGACCGGGCACGGATCGCCCGGGCGCAGCTCGCGTTGCAGCTGCGCCGCCGCGTTCGCTCGGCGCGCCGCATCGAGCGCCGACTGCGCGCGCTCGAGCTCCGCGGCAGCAGCCTCGGCGTCGCGTTGCGCCGCCTGCCGCTCGCCCTCGCTCTGCCCCGCCGCCGCGACCGC
>CAMDBZ010000096.1 GCA_945889565.1 Thermoflexus hugenholtzii JAD2
GCACGATCTGCTGTTGCTCGGAGAACCCGACGTTGGCGAGTTCGACCTTCTTCCTTGCCGTGAAGTAGCCGCGCGCCTCGATCAGCTCGTCCGTGATGCCGGACGCGCGGAGCATCTCGATGTGTTGGTCAGAGAGTCGGTCGGTCAGCATGCGACGCCGCCGATGTGCTCGACGCGGAAGCCGTCGTCTCCGAGGCGGGCAGCGCAGAGGCCGGTGAAGACACGCAGCACCGCATCGCCGGCCGAACCAGCGACGGTAGCGACGCAGCGTCGGCCGTCAGGGCTCACGAGGTAGCGGGCCGCGAGCCTGACGCCCGGGCGGCCGTAGATGCAGCTCGCCGCGAAGAGCGCGAGGCCGAAGTCGTCCTCGACCGCCTCTGGGTCTGCTCCTGGTTCAAAGGTGAAGCGAAGGGTGTGTGCGTCCATGAGCACCTATACGGAGGCGGCTACCGATCTGTCGGATCAACGCAGGAAGTCCTCGAGGCCCGCGTCACGGCACGCGTCTCGGATGCGTCGGATGTCCTCGTAGAGGGTGTCCCGCGAGATCCCGAGGTCGCGGGCGATACCAGCGCGGTGGCGCTCGTCTGCCAGCGCGTCGAGGACTTCCTGCTGGCGAAGGGGGAGGCGCTCACGCATCCGGGCGAGCCGCTCCACGAGTTCGCTGCGCTCCGCCTCCACGTCCGGGGACGGTGCGCCGTCGCGCAGGAGGTCGGCCAGGGGATCGCCGTCTTCGCCAACGGGCGCGTCGAGCGAGAGCGTCCCGCGTGGTGACCAGCGGCGGCCGGCCCGCCCCTCGCGGGCGAGGTCGCTGAGCCGGTTCTCGACGACTCGTCCGATGTACGTGGAGAGCGAGGCGCCTCCGTCGCTGCGGAACGTGTGCTTGGCGCGGAGCCAGACGGTCCGCCCCTCCTGGTAGAGGTCGTCGGCGTCGTATCCCGGAATCGGCGGATGGAGCCTCAGATAGGCGTTCACGACCTGCCGGATGCGCCGGTCGTCATGGTCTTCGGAGTCGCCGCGGAGCGGGGTGGGTGAAGAAGTCACCCACTCCATCTATGGCGCGACGGGCTCCGTTCAGATGGCGGAGATCTCCCGGAGGTAACCGGAGGCGCGCGAGCGCGGTCGCTTCCGACAGATCGGCGCCCGCTCACGTACAGGGAGGAATGGACGAGACCGAGCCCCGCCAAGTCACCGTTCGCTTGGTCGACGACCCGTCGGCCGAGGCGCGGGCGGCGCGGCTCACTGAGCTCCTAGCGACCGGGATCGCCCGGTGGTTGCAGAACCGCCCCGCCGTTGACTTCGGGCGCGACATGTCGGTGCATCACGACGAGGGAACGGAGCACCGACCGTGGTAGCTATGAAGGCGAATCGCCGTGAGCGCGAGGACGTCCGCAAGGTCGGCCTTGTCGTCCGCGTCTCTACGGACATGCAGGCCGCGAACCCCGAGGGCAGTCTCGTCACCCAGCTGCAGCGTCTCCGGCAGCAGGTCGCGTACAAGCGCGACACGATCGGGGAGCCCTGGGAGGAAGCTGCGGTCTACGAGCTCCGCGGCGTCTCGGGCAAAGACTCCGTGCGCAGTCCGGAGTTCCTGCGGCTGTTCGAGGACATCCGCGCCGGGCGCGTGAACACCATCATCTGCACGGCGCTGAGCCGGTTGTGCCGCAGCCTGCGCGACTTCCTCGACTTGCTAGAGGTGCTGGACGAGCACGGCGTCGAGTTCTGCTCGCTGAAGGAGCAATTCGACACGACCACGCCGCACGGGCGGCTGATCATGACCATCCTGATGGCGCTCGCGCAGTTCGAGCGGGAGCAGACGTCGGAGCGCACGCATGACGCCGTCGTTGCTCGCACAGAGCGCGGCTTGTGGAATGGCGGGCGCCTCTTCGGCTTCGACCTCGATCCCGACCGCAAGGGGTACCTGCTCCCGAACAACGCCGAGGTTATCGGCGTCAACTTCGCCTTCGAGACGTACCTCGACGTGGGCTCAGTTGCTGCGACCGTCGAGCGCATGAACCGCGCGGGCTACCGTGCGAAGTCGTTCACCTCCCGCAGGGGGAAGACCCACACCGGCGGCGAGTTCGCGTTCTCGACCGTCCATCAGATGCTCAAGAACGTCGCTTACATCGGGAAGCGGGCGATCCCTGGTCCCGACGGCCCGCTTCTCGTCGACGCGGTCTGGTCGGGGATCGTCGATCCGGATCTCTTCGAGCGCGTGCAGGCACTCATGGCGGGAAACGCACGCAGCGGACATAACGCGGTGAGCCACATCAGCCACACGTACGTCTTGAGCGGCGGCCTCACGATCTGCGGACGCTGCGGCGGAGCGATTGAGGGCCGCTCGGGCGTCAGTCATCTCGGCAAGAAGTACTGCTACTACGTCTGCCGGTCGGGCTGCGGGATGCGCGTCCCGGCGGATCACCTCGAGGGCGCGGTGCTCGGCCGACTGCGAGCGTTAGCGGCGGACCCTGCGACGGTCGAGACGCTTACAGCCCAGACGAACCGTCGGCTCGCTCGTGATCTGCCGAAGTTGCGAAAGCAGCGGGAGGCACTCACGAAGCAACTCTCGAAGGTCGCCGCTGATGCAGACCGGGTGCTGACGGAGTGGTCAGCGGTGCCTACAGTGCGTGCGTTCGTCGAGGACAGGTTGGGTGCGCTCTCAGCGCGACGCGATGATTTGCACAACGGGATCGCCGACCTTGAACGCCAGATCGTGGAGATCGAGTCCGCGACGGCGGCCGCCAGAACCGTCTGCGAGGCGCTTCGGCACGTAGACGAGGTGTACGAGTGCCTGCGCCCTCATGAGCGCAAGGAGCTCTTCAAACTGCTGCTGCGGCGAGTTGAGGTGGGCGACCGGCAGATCACGCTGGAGATCTACGCCGGGGCAGCACCAAACGCGGTACAAGAAAAACCGCGACCGAGCGGGTCGCGGTTTGGGCCATTGGATTGGCTCCCCGACGAGGACTCGAACCTCGAACCTAGCGGTTAACAGCCGCCCGCTCTACCGATTGAGCTATCGGGGAACGCCGCACCCTCATAGTGCCCGATGGGTGGTTGCCGGGCAAGGATTCGAACCTTGACTCAGGGATTCAAAGTCCCCTGTGCTACCGTTACACCACCCGGCACCGTGTATGGCGGCACGATCCTACCAGCCGCCCGGCTGTGCGTCGGCCCCTGTCGCATGTCGAGCCGCGCGGACGGCGAGGCGCGTCACGCGCCTGTAATCCACGCTTCATCGAGCCGTCATCGCCTGATCCTCGCGATGAAACGCGCACCTGCGTTACTCGTATCCACCCTCGCCTGGGGGTGATGGTGCGAGTGCGAGGTCGTGCGCGTGAACAAGTTCGAGACGCTGAAGGCCGCGAAGGACGGGCTCGACGTGTGGCCCGACCTGCTCCGCTACGCCGCGTCCGGGATGGCGGCGAGCGACGTCCCCGAGGACGACCTGCAACGGCTGAAGTGGTACGGCATCTTCTACCGGCCGCAGCGGCCGGAGACGTTCATGATGCGGCTGCGCATCGCCGGCGGGCGCCTGACGTCGACGCAGGCGCGCGCGATCGCCGGCGTCGCGGAGCGCTTCGGCGGCGGCACGGCCGACATCACGTCGCGGCAGAACCTCCAGCTGCGCGACCTCGCGCTGCGCGACCTGCCGGCGGTGCTCGGCACGCTCGCGGCAGCGGGCGTGACGACGCTGCAGACCGGCCTCGACAACGTACGCAACTACATCGGCTGCCCGCTCGCGGGCATCGATGCCGACGAGCTGGTCGACACCACGCCTTTGCTCGAGGCGCTGGGCCGCGCGCAGCTCGGCACGCGCGAGTACAGCAACCTGCCGCGCAAGTTCAACCTCTCGCTCACGGGCTGCCGCGAGGACTGCGGGCACGCGCAGACGCAGGACCTGGGCTTCGTGCCGGCGCTGGGCGGCGCGGACGGTGCGACGCGCGGGTTCAACGTGCTCGTCGGTGGGGCGCTCGGCGGCACCAGCCCGCGCCTCGCCACGCCGCTCGACGTGTTCGTGGAGCCGCACGAGGTGGCGGAGCTGTTCACCGCGCTGCTGCGGGTGTACCGCGACCACGGCCCGCGCGAGAAGCGCACGCAGGCGCGGCTGAAGTGGCTGCTGGACGACTGGGGCGAGGCGCGACTGCGCGAGGCGGTGGCAGCCGAGTGCGCGCGGCCGCTCGCGCGCGCCGGCGCCGACGCGCGCACCAGCGTCGCCGGGGACCACCTCGGCGTGCACGCGCAGCGCCAACGCGGGCTGTCGTACGTCGGCGTGCACGTGCCCGTCGGGCGCAGGCGTGCTCGTGCTGACGGTCGACCAGAACGTGATCATCCCGCACGTGCCGGACGTGCAGCTGACCGAGCTGCTCGCCGCGCCGCTGCTGGACGAGTGGCGGCCTGAGCCGGGCGCGCTGTGGCGTCAGCTGGTCGTATGCACGGGTAACGACTACTGCCACTACTCGCTGATCGACACGAAGCGGCGGGCGGTGGAGCTCGTCACGGAGCTCGAGCGGCGCGGGGTGGAGGCGCCGGCGGGGACGCGCATCCACATGTCGGGCTGCGTGCACGCGTGCGGCAAGCACCACGTCGCGGACATCGGCCTGCAGGGCGCGAACGTACGCATCGGGGACGAGGTAGTCGAGGCGGCCGACATCTTCACCGGCGGCCGGCTGGGGGACGACGCGCGGCTGGCCGAGCGGGTCGCGAGCAGGGTGCCGGCCTCGGCGCTCGCCGACGCGCTCGCGGCGCTGCTGCCGCAGCGTGCGCTCGCGGCCGCGCCCGGTGCCTGAGGGCGAGGCGCACGCCGGCGACGGCGGCTGGAAGCAGTCGACGTGTCCGTACTGCGGCGTCGGCTGCGGCATGTCGATCCGTGCGCGTGCCGGCGTGCTCGTCGAGGTGCGCGGTGACAGCGCGAACCCGGTGAACGCGGGCCAGCTGTGCGCGAAGGGCGCGCTGCTCGCGCCGGCGATCGGCGCGCCGGACCGTGCACGCACGCCGCTCGCGCGCGAGCGCGGCTCGGGCGCCTGGCACGCGCTCTCGTGGGACGACGCGATCGCGCGGGTCGCGGGCGGTATCCGCGACGCCGTCGCGCGCCACGGGCCGGACTCGGTGATGTTGTACGGATCCGGGCAGCTGATGACGGAGGACTACTACCTCTTCGGCAAGCTCGCGAAGGGCTTCATCGGCACGAACAACCAGGACACGAACTCGCGGCTGTGCATGGCCAGCGCGGCGGCTGCGTACCAGCTCGCGCTGGGCCAGGACGCGCCGCCGGCCGCGTATGCGGACATCGAACTCGCGAACACGTTCCTGATCATCGGCGCCAACATGGAGGCGTGCCACCCGATCCTGTTCAACCGCATCAAGGCGCGCAAGCGCGCGGGCGGGGACCGCGTGCGCGTGATCGTCGTCGACCCGCGGCGCACGCGCACCGCCGAGATCGCCGACATGCACCTCGCCGTGCGGCCCGGTGGCGACCTCGCGCTGCTGAACGCGCTGCTGTACGAGGCGTACCTCGGTGGCTGGTTGGACCGTGCGTTCGTCGACGCGCACACCGAGGGGTGGGAAGCGCTGAGCGCCGCGCTGCCGCGCTTCCAGGCCGAGCAGGCGGAGCAGGCCTCGGGCGTGCCGGCGCAGCAGATCGTCGACGCGGCGCGCATGTACGCGACGAACGGACCGGCGCTGACGTTCTGGGCGATGGGCATCAACCAGAGCACGAGCGGCGTCGACCAGAGCCTCGCGATCATCAACCTCGCGCTCGCGACGGGGAACATCGGCCGGCCGGGCGCGGGGCCGTTCTCGCTGACCGGCCAGGCCAACGCGATGGGCGGGCGTGAGGCCGGCGGCATGGCGGCGGCGTTGCCGGGCCATCGCATGGTCGCGAACGCGCAGGACCGCGCCGACATCGAACGCGCGTGGGGGCGGCCGCCGGGCAGCATCGCGCCGCGCCCCGGCCTCACCGCGATCGAGATGGTCGCAGCGCTGGAGCGCGGCGCGATCAAGGTGCTGTGGATCGCGTGCACGAACCCGCTGGTCTCGCTGCCTAACGCGGGTCGCGTGCGGGCGGCGCTCGCGCGCGCCGAGCTCGTCATCGTGCAGGACGCGTACCACCCGACTGAGACGACGGCGGCCGCGGACATCGTGCTGCCGGCGGCGCAGTGGTCGGAGCGCGAGGGCACGCTCACGAACAGCGAACGGCGTGTCTGTCTGCTCGAGCGCGTCGCCGATCCGCCCGAGGGTGCGCTGGCCGACTGGCAGATCATCTGCCGCGTCGCGCGTGCACTCGGCTACGGGGAGGCGTTCGACTACGCCTCGGCCGAGGCGATCTTCGCCGAGTATCGCGAGCTGACGCGCGGCCGCGACCTGGACATCACGGGCATCGACTACGCGCGGCTGCGGCGCGAGCCCGGCGTGCAGTGGCCGTGCCCTGAGGGGTCGGCGAGCGGTACCACGCGGCTGTACGTCGACGGCACGTTCCCGACGCCGAGCGGCCGCGCGCGCTTCCACCTGCCGCAGCTGCAGGCGCCCGCGGACGCTGTAACGGACGAGTACCCGCTCGTGCTGCTCACGGGCCGCGTGAAGGACCAGTGGCACACGCGTACGCGCACTGGCAAGGTCCCGAAGCTC
>CAMDBZ010000097.1 GCA_945889565.1 Thermoflexus hugenholtzii JAD2
CGCGGGCGAGGGGAGGGATGCAAAGCGTTGTCAGCCCGAGACGCCACCGATAGCGTCAGCCCGCCGTGGCGCCGCCCTGACGCCGCGTAAGGGATTCCCCGAGAGGGCGACCTGGCCCCCCCCCGATAGCATTGGTGATGCCGGGCGCATCCGCTGCGACCGTCGCCCGCGGGTCATACGAGCGGCCATTGGGCTACCAGGTCGGAGGGCGAAATGGCAGAGACGCAACCGCAGATTGAAGCCACAACGACGATCGAGATGACCCGGCGGTTCCTCGAATGCCAGCGCTGTCCACAGGACTTCGGGAACGGCGACGGAGTGCTGAGGCGGGCCACGATTGACGGCGAGGAGTACTGGGTGCCGCCGCGGGGGTGGGCCGGATCGACGGCGATCGGGCCGCGGCCGATCGTGGTCGTCGCTCACAATCCAGGAGCACCTTCACATGAAGAACTGAAGGACCTCCGGACTCTCGGCGTGTCGGCCCCATCGGAGGGAGGCGAAGTTCCAACGAGTGCGGCTCGTTTCATCCTCGACTACGTCACGAGCATGTTCGTAAGCCCAGAGCGCAACGCGATGACGATCTACCACCGCAAGGTGGTGGGCTACGTCCGCATGGCGCTATGGCTGCTTCGGGAAGCCGACGCGGACTACGCGAACCTCGATCCGCTCCAAGGTGATTGGCGTGACCTCGCGTGGATCACCGACGCGTACAAGTGCAGCACCTGGATCGAAAGTGGTCCGAGAATCCCCAAACACCTCAGGGCCGAATGCGTTCGTCGGCATTTCGCAATCGAGGTGGGTCGCTTCCAGCCGCGCGTCCTCCTGGCGCTCGGGGGTCCTGCTGCCAGCGCGCTTCGAGACGCTGGTCATGCGCATGTCACGCTCCGCCATCCTTCCAATGGTTGCCCTCGATGTGATGACGAGTCGCACGACAGCGCGCTAGCGCAGGTTGCCGAGTTGCTCGGTCACGCCGATGGGTTGGCGGTCGCCACTTCACTGCGCTTCCGCGAGTTCCGCCGCGAGCTGCAGGACGATCTCTTCGGGTAGCCGATGTGACCTCGGCGCTACTGCGCGCCGGCGGAGCGGGTCGGCTCGGGGGCGGGGGTGCGCTCGGCGCGGGCGGCGAGGGTGTGCAGCATCTTGCGCTCCATGACGAGGGAGCCGGGCTCCATGAGGGCGATCATGGCGAGCCAGAAGCGGAGGCCGGCGCCGGGGAGGCGGTTGCGGGAGACGAGCCTGGTGGTGCCGTCGTCCTGGGGGTAGAGGGCGAAGGTCCAGGTGGAGTTGGCGGGGACCCACTGCAGTACGAGGTGGCGCGCGGGTTGCACCTCGCGCACCACGAGGCCCTGGCCGTTCTTCAAGCCGACGTACTCGCCGGGCTCGAGGTGCTGGAACTCGGGGAGGATGCGGTCTCTGTTCTCGATGTCGATGCCGAGCAGGCGCTCGATCCAGTCGTAGGTGTAGGCGCCGGCGCGGGGGCGCGGGCCCATCTGCACGAGCCATGGCCAGATGGCGGCGGCGGGGGCGCGCACGGTGACGGCGCGGGTGGTTTGCAGCGCGACGTGGGGGAGCAGCTCGTCGCCGGGCATAGCGCTCGCGGCTTCTTCGGCGGTGGCGCCCCAGCTGAGCACGCGCGGGCGCACACGGCGCAGGTAGTAGGCGGCGAGCGCCGCGAGGGCGAGTGTGACGGGGAGCGGGAGCTTCATCGGGCGCGCTCCTGGCTCGGCTAGAGGTCTTTGCGGCGGAAGGTCCAGAGGGCGGCGGAGCCGGCGGCCGCGGCGAGCAGGCCGAAGAAGATGACGACGCGGAGCGAGCTCCAGGCGGAGGCCTCGCCGCGGAGGGTGATGGGGAGGTCGGTGAGGATGGCGGTGACGCTCATGGAGTCGAGGCCCAGGAATTGCAGCGCGGCGCCGGAGGTGAGCACGAGCGCCATGACGCCGAGGATGGAGAGCTGGGAGTTCTTGAAGAGTGTGGACAGCAGGATGCCGGCGGCGGCGAGGAAGCCGAGCATCGCGCCGACCTGTACGAGCGCGAGCATCACGCCGAGCACGGTGGTGTCGGGCGCGGCGTAGCGGGCGAGCAGCGCGGCGAGCGGGATGGTGACGAGGAAGTAGATCGCGATGGTGAAGCCGACGCGGGAGACGAGCTTGGCGGACAGGTATTCGCTGCGGGTGACGGACTTGCTGAGGATGGCATCGGCGAGCACGTTCGATTCGCCGTTCACGGCGGAGGCGGAGTAGATGGAGACGGCGAGCCAGGAGAGGGGCGCGAGTACGGCGGCCATGTAGGCCCACATGGTCTGGGAGGCGAGCTCGTTCTCCGAGGCGGCGACGCCTACGAGGAAGACGGCAGGGAGCACGAGCAGAGCGATCCAGGCGCGGGCGATCCAGGAGCGGCCCATTTGCCCGAGGTCATAGCGAAGGAGCACCAGGAAGGCCTGCATCGATCATCTCCGCTTCCGTGCCAGTGGGGCTCATTGGGGTGGGGTTCGGCGCCGTGCCGAAGGGGCTGGGCGGCGTAGGTCGGCCGTTGGCGGCGCGCTGGCCGTTCGGTGCGGCGCTGCCACCGGCCGTGGCGAGGGCGGCGAGCTGCGCGACGTCGCTGGCGGTGGCGGCGCGCGGCGCGCCGTTTGCGGGGGCGCTCGCGCCGTTCGGGGTCGCGCCGGCCGCGCCGGCCGCACCGTTGGTCGCGACGCTGCCGTTGGGGGCGGGCTGCGGGGGGCGCGCGGAGGGGGGCTCCGGGACGACGAGGCGGTCGACGCCGGAGAGCTTGAGGGTGGCGACCCAGCTGGAGGCGCGCAGGAAGCCGCGGGTGCGGTCTTCTTCGAGGCGGCGCAGGAAGGCTTCTTCGATCTCGTCGGAGCCGGTGTTGAGGTGGAGCAGGTCGACGCCGGTGCGGTCGACGAGGTCGAGCACGCGGTGCATGTAGACGGGGAGGGGGGCGTCGCCGAGGAAGTTGATGCGGAACTCGGCGCCGAGGCGCTCCCACTTGACCTGGCCGGGGTCGTCGAGGAGGGGGATTTGCTGCTCGAAGGCGTGGGTGTTGCCTTCGATCTCGACGGCGATGGTGCCGTGGCGGGCAAGGCGGCGCATCTCCGACATGGGGCCGGAGTAGATGAGGCGGCCCTGCGAGATGATGCCGACGTCCGTACAGACGCGCTCGACGTCGCCGAGGATGTGGGTGGCGATGATGATCGTGCGGTCGCGGCCGGAGAGCTCGCGGATGAGTTCGATGGTCTGTTTGCGGCCGGTGGCGTCGAGGCCGGAGGTGGGCTCGTCGAGGATGAGCAGCTCGGGGTCGTTCATGAGCGCGGCGGCGATGCCGAGGCGGGTGATCATGCCGGTGGAGAGGCCTTCGATGCGCTGCGAGGCGACGCCGGTGAGGTCGACGGCCTGGAGCAGCGTGGCGAGGCGGATCTTGGTGCGGTCGTTGGGCATGCCGGTGATCGAGCCGACGAACTCGAGGTAGGAGATGGGTGTGAGGTTGCGGGGGAAGCTGGGGTTGGTGGGGAGGAAGCCGATGCGGCGGCGCAGGTCTGCGCGCTCCGGCGTCATGTCTTCGCCGAACAGGCGCGCGGTGCCGGCGGTGGGCCGCTGGAGGCCGAGCAGGATGCGGAAGGTGGTGGACTTGCCGGCGCCGTTGGGTCCGACGAGGCCGTACACCATGCCTTTTTCGACGCGCATGTTGAGCGCGTTGAGGGCGATGTAGCGGTTGTTGTAGATCTTGGTGAGGTCGTAGGACTCGATGACCTGCATGGCGTGTCCTTCGGGCGGCACGGCCCGGCGCAGTTGCGGCGGGGAGGGCGTCGGGCGTTCGAGTGGCCGATGATAGCAGCGGTGCGGTGGCGATGGTACGCGCCTCGACATCGGTTTCGCGTTTTTTTCGCGCGGAGTATGCGGGGGCACGCGTAAGGGTGCGGTGCACGCATGTCGTGTGTGGTTGTTGCGGATGGAGTGTGGACAGCGGTGTGGATAGCGGGGTGGCGGGTTGGTGCGGGAGCGCGTTTGAGCGCGCGGGTATACTGAGCCGCGATGCAGCGAGTACTGATTGTCAGCGACGACGCGCAGCATGTGAGCATCGCGGTGGCGGCGATGCGCGTGGACGCGCGGCCGGTGCGTGCGGAGCGGACGCTGGAAGCGGGGCTGGTGGCGGTGCGCGAGTGGGCGCCGCAAGTGGTGGTGCTGGACGTTGGCATTGGGCTGACGGAGGGCGGGTTGGCGGCGGTGCTGCGCGATGCGGCGATCCGCGACCGCGTGACGACGATCGCGTTGATGCGGCGCGAGCAGCTGGGCACGCTGGCCGCGCATGTGCGCGTGCACGACTTTCTGCTGGCGCCGCTGGACGGCGACGAGCTGCGCGCGCGGGTGTCGCGTGCGTTGTGGGCGCGTGCGGGCGGCGACGAGGGCAGCGTGGTGCGGCGTCGCGGGCTGGTGATCGATCTCGAGCGGTACACGGTGAGCGTCGACGCTGCGGTGGTGGACCTGACGTACAAGGAGTTCGAGCTGTTGCGCTTCCTGGCGGCGAACGAGGGGAAGCCGTTCACGCGCGAGGCGTTGTTGAACCGCGTGTGGGGGTACGACTACTACGGCGGGTCGCGCACGGTGGACGTGCACATCCGCCGCATTCGCGCGAAGATCGAAGGGCGCGAGCAGTACATCGATACCGTGCGCAACGTGGGCTATCGGTTCATTGACGACGCGCCGGGGCGGCCTGCGGGCGAGGGCTGAGGTCACTTGCCGTGACGGGGTCACTCGCCGTGACGGGCGGTTCCGGCTTCGGCGTGCGTCGGATGTAGGGGTTGGCTGGGCGGCTGGCGAGGTTCGCCAGTGGCTCGCGGGGACCTTTGCCTGTCGGCAATCCGTTCGTGGTCCTGGCGAAACGAGTTCGTAACATGGCGGTTGCGTGCGGGTAACGCGCCACGCCTAGGCTCGGGCGGGCTTCACCGCAGGGTGCTTTGGGGGCAGAATCGGCGGATGCAAGCAGCCGGCGTGCTGGCGCGCCGGACGAAGCGCGGGGGAGCTGAGTCGCGGCCAGCGGGGGCGCGGCCGGCGGTGCAAGGGGAGGGTGACGATGGCGACGCTGCAGGAGGTCACGGAGCTGGCGGCGCGGGGCAATGTGCGCCGCGTGGATCTGAAGGTGGCGGACCTCTTCGGACGGTGGCAGCACTTCACGCTGCCGGCTCACCGGCTGGACGCGGAGCTGGTGGCGGAGGGGAGCGGCTTCGACGGCTCGAGCCTGCGCGGGTTCCAGCAGATCCACGAGTCCGACATGCTGCTGATGCCGGACCTGGGCACGGCGGCGATGGACCCGGTGTATGAGACGCCGACGTTGTCGCTGATCTGCGATGTGACCGATCCGCTGACACGTCAGCGTTACACGCGCGATCCGCGGACGGTGGCGAAGAAGGCGGAGGAGTACCTGAAGTCCACGGGGATCGCGGACACGGCGTACTTTGGTCCGGAGCTGGAGTTCTTCATCTTCGATGACGTGCGCTACCAGCAGGGGCAGAACACGGCGTACTACTTCGTGGATTCAGGCGAGGCGTCGTGGAACAGCGGGCGCGACGAGACGGGGATGAACGGGCGGGGGTCCGGGAACCTGGCATTCAAGATCCCCGGGAAGGAAGGCTACGCGCCGGTTCCGCCGCACGACACGCAGACCGAGATCCGCAACGAGATCATGGAAGCGCTCGAGGCGATGAACATCCCGATGGAGGTGCACCACCACGAGGTGGCGACGGCGGGGCAAGCGGAGCTGGCGATGCGCTTCGGGACGCTGACGGAGCAGGCGGATCGGGCGCAGTGGTACAAGTACCTGACGCGCAACATCGCGAAGCGCCACGGCAAGGTGGCGACGTTCATGGCGAAGCCGATCTTCGGTGACAACGGCACGGGGATGCACACGCACCAGTCGTTGTGGAAGAACGGGCAGCCGACGTTCTACGACTCGAACGGGTACGCGGGGTTGTCGCAGACGGCGCGGTACTACATCGGCGGGTTGCTGCGGCACGCGCACGCGGTGCTGGCGTTCGCGGCGCCGACGACGAATTCGTACAAGCGGCTGGTGCCGCACTACGAGGCGCCGGTGAATCTGGCGTACTCGATGCGCAACCGGTCGGCGTCGATCCGCATTCCGACGTATTCGATGTCGGCGAACGCGAAGCGCATCGAGTTTCGGCCGGCGGACGCGACGTGCAATCCGTACCTGGCGTTCGCGGCGATGCTGATGGCGGGGCTGGACGGGATTCAGCGGCAGATCGATCCGGGTGATCCGCTGGACCGGAACATTTACGACATGCCGGCGGAGGAGCTGGCGAAGGTGCCGACGGTGCCGGGGTCGCTGGAGCAGGCGCTGGACGCGCTGGAGAACGACCACCAGTTCTTGCTGCAGGGGGGTGTGTTCACGCAGGACGTGATCGACACGTGGCTGGAGTGGAAGCGGGCGGAGGCGCAGGAGGTGCGGCTGCGGCCGACGCCGTACGAGTACGAGCTGTACTTCTCCGGGTAGGGGCATTCTGTGGCGGCCGCGGCTGCGGGCAGAATTGTCTGGCCGCGGCTCCGGCCCGCGGCCGGGGCGGGGGAGCCCTCACCCCCCGGCCCCCACTCCCCCCGGGG
>CAMDBZ010000098.1 GCA_945889565.1 Thermoflexus hugenholtzii JAD2
AGCCGACGGCGCTCTCGGAGCTCGCGACAGTGACGCTGCGGGGGCCGGCGGGCGAGCTGCTGCCGCGGCTGCTCGCCGCGGTGCGCGCGCTGCAGGCGCAGTCCTGATGCCGCCAGGCGACACGCTGGCGCTGCTCGTCGGTGCGGACGACGGGCTATGGGCGCTCGTCCCGGGCGAGCGCGCGCGGCGGGTGGTGGAGGCGGGGCCCGTCGTCGCGCTCGACGCGCGGGACGACGTCGTGGCGTGCGCGGTCGCGGGTCAGGGGCTGTGGGTGCGCCGCTGGCGGGCCTTCGAGCAGGTCTGGACGGGCGAGGCGAGCGCGGGGCACGTCGCGGCCGGTGGCGAGATCTTCGTCGGGACATCGCCCCCCGCCGTGTTCGCGAGCAATCTGATGACCGGGGGGACGCCAGCCTGGCAGGAGTGGCCGGCGCTGCAGAGCGTGCTGCGCTACACGCGCACCCGCACGCGCTCCAGCGGTGGGCGGGCGGTGAGCGGCTTCGTGCGCAGCGGCTCGCACCTGCTCGTGGCGGTGGCGGGGCTCGGCACGTTCCTCACGCTCGACGACGGCCGCTCGTGGGCGGCGATCGGCGACGGGCTGGACCCGGAGGTCGCGGCGCTGTGCGAGCACCCGGAGCGCCCCCACCGGCGCTACGCCGCCTGCGCCAGCGGCGTGTACCGCTCGGAGGACGGCGGCTACACGTGGGTGCAGTCGCTGCACGGGCTGGACCGCTCGGTGGCCTGGCAGGTCGTCGTGCAGGCGGGGGTGCCGGACGTGCTGCTGCTCTCGGCATCGCGGCGGGCGGACGGCTCGGGCGGCGCGCTGTTCCGCTCGCCGGACGGTGCCACGAGCTGGGAGCGCGTGCGGCTGGGCGACGCCGACGAGTGGGCGCGGCCACCCGCCGTGGCCAGCCTCGCCGGCGACGAGCTCGCGGCGCTGTTCGTGGTCGCGGGCGGCGGAGCCTGGGGGTCGCACGACGGCGGGGCGCGCTGGTTTCCACTCGCGGACGACGTGCCGCCGACGGCCCGCGTGCTGGCGGCGAGCATCGGCGCCTGGTAGGCGGGCGAGCCCGCTCGGCGGGGCGCGATGGTACGCTGGCTGTTCAGTACTATTCACACTTGCCCACGCACGCCGCCCCCTTGGACGGAGGACGAAGGACCGTGATGCCCGTAGCCAGCCGCTCGCATAACCAGACCGTCGAGGCGAACGGCCTGCGCTTCCACTACCACGAGTGGGGGGACGTGCGCACGAAGCACGCGCTGATCCTGCTGCACACGTACGGCGAGACCGCCGACGCGTGGGAAGAGGCCGCCATCGACCTCGCGCGGGAGTACCGCGTGATCGCGCTGGACCAGCGCGGGCACGGCCGGTCGGGGCGGGCGACGGACATGGACTACAGCCGCGCGACGCAGGTCGAGGACCTCGCGGCGATCATCGAGGTGCTCGGGCTGCGCACGGTGACGCTCGTCGGCCACGGCATGGGCGGCGCGAACGCGATCTGCTTCGCGGCCGAGCACCCGGACGTCGTGACCGCGCTCATCGCGATCGAGGCCGCGCCCGAGGTGCTGCGCTCGGGCATCGAGACGCTGCGGCGCGTGCACGCGGCGGGCAGCCGCTTCCAGACCCTCGACGAGGTGAGCGAGCTGCTGCGCGACTTCTACCCCTACGCGACGTCCGAGCAGCTGGACCGGCGCGCCCGCGCGACGGTGCTGCCGACGGAGGATGGGAGCTACGGCTGGGCGTTCGACCCGGTGCTGCGGGACCCCACGGCGCGGCCGCCGGAGCCGGATCCGGGCCAGCGCCGGCTCGCGAACCTGTGGGAGTGCGTGGAGCACGTGCAGTGCCCTGTGATGGTCGTCAGCGGCAGCGAGACCGACATGGTCACGCCGGAGGCGATCCAGCGGCTGCACCGGCGTATCCTCGGCTCGCGCCGCTCGCTGATCGAGGAGGCGGGCCACGCCGTGCCGACTGACCAGCCACAGGCGCTGGCGCAGCACATCCGGGAGTTCTTGCAGAGCCTGTCCAGCTCACCGCTGTAACGTTCGCTGTCGGGGGCGCGATGACACGCAGTATCCAGCGGGTGGTGGTGACCGGCCTCGGCGCGGTCACGCCGATCGGCAACGACGTGGCCGCGTTCTGGGAAGGCCTGTCGAGCGGGCGCAACGGCATCGCGCGCGTCACGCTGTGCGACCCGGATCCGCTGCCTGTGCAGATCGCCGGCGAGGTCAAAGGCTTCGACGTGGAGCGCTACCTCGACCGCAAGACGGCGCGGCGCACGGGCCGCTTCGCGCAGTTCGCGCTCGCGGCATCCGCGCAGGCGCTCGCGGACGGTGCGCTCGTCCTCGACGAGCGCACGCGGGACGAGCTTGGCGTGGTGATGGCGACCTCGGGCGGGGCGTTCGAGATGGGCGAGCCGTGGTCGGAGCTGATGGCGAAGGGCGCCAACCGCGTCGACCCGTTCATCATCACGCGCCTCGGGCAGCACATGGGCGCGGCCCGCGTCGGGCGCGAGCTCGGCCTGCGCGGGCCGAACACGACGATCAACACGGCGTGCGCCTCCGGCACGGACGCGCTGGGCCATGCGCTCAACCTGATCCGTATGGGCCAGGCGCGCGCGCTGCTCGCGGGCGGCGCCGAAGCGATCGTGACGCCGCTCGCGCTCGCCTCCATGGGGCGCATGGGCGCGCTGTCGCACAACAACGCCGACCCCGAGCATGCGTCGCGGCCGTTCGACCTCAACCGCGACGGCTTCGTGCTGGGCGAGGGCGCCGGCGTGCTGCTGCTGGAGTCAGAGGCGTCGGCGCGGGAGCGCGGCGCGCGCATCTACTGCGAGCTGGTGGGCGTGGGCTGGTCGTTCGACGCGACGGACGACACGGCGCCCGACGCGGAGGGCCAGGCGCTGGCGATGACCCGCGCCCTACGCGACGCGGAGCTGCCCGCGGAGGCTGTCGACTACATCAACTGCCACGGGACCAGCACCCCGTACAACGACCGCACGGAGACCGCGGCGATCAAGCTCGCGCTGGGCGAGCACGCGCGGCGCATCCCGATGTCCTCGACGAAGTCGATGACGGGGCACCTCGCGGCGGCGGCGGGGGGCATCGAGGCGGTCGCGGCGGTGCTGACGCTGGACCGCGGCTGCATCCCGCCGACGATCAACTACGTGACGCCGGACCCGGCGTGCGACCTCGATATCGTGCCGAACGTGGCGCGGGCCGCCGCGCTGGACGTCGTGCTCTCGAACTCGTTCGGCCTCGGCGGGCAGAACGCGGCCGCGGTGTTCCGCCGCTACGAGCCGTAGCCGCGAGCCCCGGGGCCCCGCGCTCAGCGGCGCTGTCTTAGCGACTCTGTCTTAGCGGCCCAGTCTTAGCGGCCCTGTGGGAAGGCCGTGCGGGGCGCGGAGCTCGCGTAGAGCACGAAGCCGCATTGGACGCACGACAGGTAGCGCTCGTCGCGATCGGCGACCTGGACGATGTCGCCCTGGCAGCGCGGGCAGGCCTTGGTCTTGAGCATTCGCGTCCCCCCCGGGTGCGAGCTGCGTTGTTCTGGGTATCGGCACGCCGACGCCCGACGCGCAGCCCTCGACGCGTCCGAGCCGGCCCGAGCGGCCGCCCGAGCCCTCGCCACGGCCTCACGACCACCGCTCGACGCCGCGCACGGATTCTTGGTATCTCGGCGCCCGCCGCAAACCCGCCAGTTGGCGGCGGAGCGATACTTGTGCACACAGGGGGGGCTCATGGCGATCGACGTACGCCTCGTCGACCACACGACGGACCCGATCCGCACGCTCTACACGGCGTACCGGGTGTGCTACTCGTCGTTCACGCCCGCGCAGATCGAGGCGCGCATCGCCGACGAGCGCATCAGCGCAGAACAGATGCGCGAGTTCGTGGAGGCGAGGCTGGCGACCGGCCACACCTCGCCGCTGCAGCAGGTGTGGTTCGAGTTCGGCATCTCGGGCGTGAGCCGGGCGTTCTCGCACCAGTTCGTGCGCCACCACATGGGCATCTCGTTCGAGCAGCAGTCGCAACGTTACGTCACGTACCGCGACGGCACGTTCCCGTACACGGTGCCGGAGAGCGTGCGCCGCGCGGGCATGGCGGAGCAGTTCGAGCAGGCGATGGCGACCGCGGGCGCCACGTACGAGGCGCTGATCGCGGCCGGCGTGCCCGCCGAGGATGCGCGCTTCCTGCTGCCGAACGCCACCAACACGAACTTCAAGGTGTCCGTGAACTACCTGGAGCTGCTGCACATCGCCGATCAGCGGCTGTGCACGCGCGCGCAGTGGGAGTTCCGCAAGGTGGTCTCGCTGATGCGCGCGGAGGTGAAGCGCCGCTTCCCGGCGCTGGGCGTGCAGCTGCAGCCGAAGTGCGGCGAGGCGCGGCTCGGCTACTGCGACGAGGCGTTCAAGGACTGGGAGGCGTGCCCGATCGGCCGCAAGCGGCCGCACAAGAGCACGCTCTTCGCGCTGTACGAGCGCGCGCAGTCCGGCGCGCTCGCGGACCTCGGCGACCCGGACTTCGAGCTGATCGCGCGCGAGCAGGCGGAAGACGCCGAACCGTACTAGGTCAGCGGCCGCCAAAGCAGCGAAGCGTCTTCGGCCGCGAGAGACGTGCAACTTGCCATCGGCCCGCTCGGAGCCGCTCGCCCGTCACGGCGAGTGACCTAGTCGTCGCCGGCGGTGACGGGCGCGGGCGCGCGACGCGCGGGCTCCGGGTGCAGCAGCCGGCCGGGGCTCGCGATCGCGACGAGCGCCATGAAGGCCGCGATCAGCGCGCCGAGCAGGATGAACGTCGCGGACGCGCTGGTGCGGTCCGCGAGCGCGCCCAGCGGCGCGGACATCAGCGGGAAGACGCTGAAGGTGAGCATGTAGATGCTCATCACGCGGCCGTGCAACGCCGGGTCCGAATTCGCCATCAGCATCGTGCTGTTGACCGTCATGTAGCCCGTCGAGGCCAGCCCGAGCGTGACCTGCGCGACCAGCGCGCCCGAGTAGCCGAACCATGCCGCGAGCAGCCCGAGCGTGACCAGCGAGAGGCCGAAGCCGAAGCCGAGCAGCGCCTGTAGCAGCGGCAGCCGTCGCGTGTGGCCGAGCCACGCGATCGCGAGCGAGCCGGCGAGCGCGCCGACGCCGGAGACGGCGAGCAGCACGCCGTACGCGCCGGAACCGACGTGCAGCTCCTCGGCGGCGAAGCCGGGGAGCAGGGTGATGTACGGCATGCCGACCAGCGACGGCACGAACGCCATCAGCATGAGCAGGCGCAGCGCGGGCGACGCCCACAGGTAGCGCAGCCCGACGCCGATCTCGCGCGCCACGTTGCGGCGCTCCGTCGCACCGGCGAGATGCGCGGTGCTGCGCGGGAGCTGCCAGAGGATCGCGACCACGCCGAAGTTGAGCGCCGCCTGCAGGTAGAACACGATATCGACGCCGAGCGCGACCATCAGCACGCCGGCGACCGCCGGCGCGAAGACGCGCGTGCCGTTCATCGCGGCGTTGTTGAGCGCGATCGCGTTCGCCAGCTCCTCCCGCGGCACGAGCTCCGGGACGAGCGCCTGCCGCGCCGGCATGTTGAACGCGAACACGGTGCCCTGCAGCAGCCCCAGCGCGAAGAGCCAGGGAATCGAGATGACGTCGATGGTGATCAGCACTGCAGTGGCGAGCGCGGTCAGCCCGACCAGCGTCTGCGTGATGGTCAGCAGCAGCCGCTTGTCCATGCGGTCGGCGTACGCGCCGCCCACGAGCGAGAAGAGCAGCTGCGGGATGCCCCACGACAGCATCACGACGCCGACCGCGGCGTTGGTGCCGGAGATGTCGTGCGCAAGCCAGCCCCGCGCCACCATCTGCATCTGCATCGCGGTGAACGAGGCGGCCATCGAGAGCCAGAGGATGCGGTAGTTGCGATAGCGGAACGCCGCGAACGTCTGGCGCATGCTTCCGCGTGGCGGACGGGCGCCCGCGCTGGGCGGCCTGGCGATCGAGGCGTGGCTCACGGCTGACTCCAGTCCGTGGCGGTCGGGCGCAGGGTGCGGGCGGCCGGCAGAGCGCCCATCTTACCGAGCCGCCTCCACGGGCGGAAGGCGGCGGCGGGAGGCAGCGGCGGCGGCCCGTCGGCGGCAGACCGCGCGCGCCGGTTGTCGGCGCCGTGCGCGCCGCCTAGCATCGGGGGCGAAGGGAGACTCGCCGCCATGCCTCTGGACCCGCGCATGACTGCCCAGTGTGCCGACTGGATCGCCGAGCAGCTGACCGAGGAGTACGGCGGCTTCATCTCCGCCGAGGCCATCGATGCGATGATCGAGTTCGAGGAAGAGATCCGCGAGGCCCGCGCCGACCCGATGATGAGCCACGCTGAGATGGCGGAGGCGCTGATCGGCAAGCTCGCCGAGGAGGGTGCACCGGTCAACGTCTACGGCGGCATCAACACCCAGATGCTCATGGAGGTGCTGCACCTCGAGGACGAGTTCCGCGCGAACTGGGGCGCCCCCCGCAAGGTCAGGTGAGGAACCCGCCCGCCCACCCTTGAGTTATGC
>CAMDBZ010000099.1 GCA_945889565.1 Thermoflexus hugenholtzii JAD2
AGCGTGCTGGAGCTGTCGCGGCGGGGAGCGCTACGACTGGGTACAGCGGCTCGAAGTCCGAGGGAGGCGGCTTACTGCCGATCGCGACGGCCGTCATGATCGCGGTCGTGCCACCGTTCGTCGATTCGGTGTACAGCATCTGTCCGTCCGGGCCGACACAGGTCACGTTCTTCTCGGTTTGTGGGATCGTCAGCTCGAAGCAACTCGCGTTGACGCCGGCGATGCGACGTGACGCGATGAGGGTGTGCGCGTACTTGCCGCCGTTCGCGTTGAGGTCCTGCACCACCGCCATCAGCGGGCTCGGGCTGACGATCGACCCTGCGGCCGTCGCGTCCAGGCAGATGCGCTGCTGGGCGATGCACAGGTAGCGCTTGCCCGGAACCTCGATGAACGTCAGCGAGCCGCCCTGCGGAGACGAGAAATCGAGCCGCGTGAGGCCGGCTGCCTGCCGCATGGTCATCCCGCCTGTCGACACGAGCTGGCCGGTGATGCTCATGGTGTAGTCGATGCGCGTCTCGGCGGCGCGGTACTTCGCGAATAGCGTGGGGAAGTCGCCGGCCACACCCGGGGGCAGCGGGGAGGCGGTCGCCGTTACCGCGGGCGAAGCCCGCTCGGGCGCGGGGGACGCGACCCTCAGTGCAGCGGTAGCCGTCTCGGGTGGCGGCGAAACCGGCGCCTCATCGGAGTCGCCGGCACACGCGGCGAGCGTGACGGCGACGAACGCGATCGCGAGACCACGTGTCGCTCTTCGCCGCAATGCGATCGCGAAACGCCGCGTGTCTGGCATCGGTGCTCACTTCGTACGGTGCGCGCGACGCGTGTGCGAAGGCCGCACGATCGTAGCACCCGACTGCGATAGCTCGGGCTCACTGCCATTAGCTACAGGAACACGGGCTCGCGGGTGGTGAAGGTGTAGAGCAGGGCGGGACGGTGGGCGCCTTCGCGGCGCTGGTCGCCGGTGGGGGCGATGAGGGCGGTGGCGAGCATGCGTTTGCGGAAGTTGCGGCGGTCGAGGGGGGTGCCGAGGATGGCTTCGTAGGTGGTTTGCAGCTCGCGCAGCGTGAAGGCGTCCGGGAGCAGGCCGTAGGCGATGTTGGTGTAGTCGAGCTTGGCGCGCACGCGGTCGACGGCGTGGGCGATGAGCTCGTTGTTGCGGAAGGCGAGCTCAGGGAGCGCGTCGACGCGGTGCCAGGCGGGCACCCATTCGTCGGTGGTGCGCAGGCGCACGCGCGCGGGCTCGACGAGCGCGAAGTAGGCGACGGCGACGCCGGGTTGCGTGGCGTCGAGGTGCGAGGCGGTGAAGAGCTGCTCGAGGTAGAGGTCGCGCGCGCCGGTTTCCTCGACAAGCTTGGCGGTGGCGGCCTGGTCGAGGGTGGCTGAGCCGTCCCAGCGGCCGCCGGGGAGCGCCCAGCGCCCGCGATCGGGGTCGGCGGAGCGGCGGACGAGCAGCACCTGGAGCGCGCCGTCGATGATGGCGAAGATGACGACGATGGTCGCGACGATCGGGTGCGCGGGCTCAGATGCGCTCACGTGCAGGCTGCCGCGTCGGAACCCTCACCCCCCGGCCCCCTCTCCCCTTGCGGGGCGAGGGGGAGTCGGACACGGAGCTGCGTGGTTGCGGTCACACGACGGCGAGGGTGAGGTCGCCGGCGCGGCGGCCCTGCAGCGACCACGCGGTCACCTGATCGACGGTGACGTCGACGAGCTGGCCGATGAGGCCGGCGCCATCGAAGTGGACGAGCTGGCCGCCGCGCGTACGGCCGCTGGCGCGGCCATCCTGCTCGCGCTCGACGAGCACTGCGGTGGTGCGGGTGAGCAGGCGGCGGTTGCGACGCTCGGCGGAGGCGGCGTGCACGGCCTCGACGGCGTGCAGGCGTGCGCGCTTCACGTCGTGCGGCACGTCATCGGGCTGCTCGCGGTAGGCGTAGGTGCCGGGGCGCGGTGAGTAGGCGGCGACGTGGATGACGTCGAACTCGAGGCGTTCGAGCAGCGCGAGCGTGTGCGCGAACTCGGCGTCGGTCTCGCCGGGCGAGCCGACGATGACGTCGGTGGCGAGCGCGACGTCGGGCATGCGCATGCGGATGCGGTCGACGCGCTCCTCGTACTCGGCGACGGTGTAGCCGCGGCGCATGCGCGTCAGCACGGCGTCGTTGCCGGACTGCACGGGGATGTTGAAGTGCTCGCACACCTTTGGCAGATCGGCGACGGCGTCGATGATGCGGTCGGTCATGTCCTTCGGGTACGACGTGAGGAAGCGCGTGCGCGCGATGCCGCCTGTGCGCTCGATGCCCTCGAAGAGCGTGGCGAGGTCGGCGTGCTCGTCGAGATCGTGGCCGTAGGCCTCGACGGTCTGGCCGAGCAGCGTGACTTCGCGCACGCCGTGATCGGCGAGATGCTGCACTTCGCGCAGCACGTCGGCGACGGGGCGTGAGCGCTCGCGGCCGCGACGTAGCGGGACGATGCAGTACGTGCAGAACTTGTCGCAGCCGTGCACGACGGGCACGTAGGCGGTGGGACCGGTAGGCGTGGCGAAGGTGTCGGTCCAGAACTCGCCTTCGGAGGCGTCACGGGCGGAGCCGGCGAGCGCGATGATCGGCTCGAATTGCTGGGGGCGCGCCCAGGCGTCGACCTGGGGGAAGCGGCGCTGGAGGTCGTCGGTGCGTGGGCCGACCATGCAGCCCATGACGGCGAGCTGGAAGCGCTCGCCGCGCTCGCGGCGGCGGCGGAGCTCGTGCAGGCGGCCGTAGGCGCGGTCCTCGGCGTGCTGGCGCACGGCGCAGGTGTTGACGACGTAGAGGTCGGCGGCGTGCTCTGTGGGGGCTTGGTGCCAGCCGAGGCGTTCGAGGCCGGCGGCGAGCTTGAGGGAGTCGGCGACGTTCATCTGGCAGCCGAGGGTCCAGATGTGGAAGGCGGGCATGGGGGCTCCTGGGGCGGCTGACGCGCGCTGTGCCTCGACGCGTTCGCGCTGGGGTGTGCTGCCGAGGGGCTGGCTCGGTGGGTGCGGGCTCGTGGCGGAGGGGGCGGGATTCGAACCCGCGACCCCGGAAACCCGGGGTAAGCGCTTAGCAGGCGCCCGCACTAGGCCACTATGCGACCCCTCCGGGACCGGATGCACATCGTAGAATGCGGCCTGCGGCCGGGCAAGGCGGGCCCTGAGGGGCCGAAACCCTAGAAGAAAAGCCACGAAACGGCTCCGTACCCCCTTTTCAGTAATGCGCGCAGCGCCTTAGCATCCGGAATGTACCGCGCAGCGCCGCGCGGGACGTGGGTTGGAGCGAAGCGGCGGCGCATCGCTGAGCATGCTCAGCATGCTCAGCATCAAAGAGGAGAGCCTGGGTGAACAAGTCTGATCTGATCGCGATGGTGGCGAAGAACGCGGGCACGACGAACCGTGACGCGGAAGCCGTGCTGGAGGCGTTCCGCGATGTGGTGCAGGCGAATGTGAAGGCCGGCACCGACGTGTCGTACCCGGGGCTCGGGAAGTTCGCGCGTGCGGATCGCAAGGCGCGCATCGCGCGCAATCCGCGCACGGGCGAAGAGGTGAAGGTGAAGGCGACGAAGGTGCCGCGGTTCTCGGCGGCGGCGGAGCTGAAGCGCGTGGTGTCGGGGGCGTCGCCGGCGCCGCGGCTGATGCGCTAGCGTCGCGCGTCGACGTTGCGCGCGCGCGTCGATGCGTTGCGCGTGTTGCACAACCGCCGCGCGTGTGCGCGGCGGTTGTGTTGTGTGTGCGTTCGTCGTTCGAGGCGTGCATGCCAGGCGCTGCAAGGAACCTGATTGGGTACCCGGCCAATCGACCAGGCGACGCGCCAGGCTATGCGGGTTGGCTCACGCCGTTGTCGCTCGACCGGGACGCCCCACGGCAACGTCGAACTCAACCGGCGTGCAATCGGGATGGATGCACAAGGCCGCCCTGGACTTGCTCCGAGAGCGGCCTTGCACCGAGTCGCGTACGACTACCGCGCGGGGTCGCACGCCACGCCGGGGATGCCGGTCCCTGCCACGATCGCTGGCGTCTGCGTCGTGCCTGGGGCGATCGGGTGGTCCTCGAGACCGGAGAACGCGCAGAGCGACGCGGCGACGTAGCCCTGCACTGGCGTGGACCCGCCGTTGCCAGTGACTTCACCGGCGAGGGCGGTGGTGGCTGAGCCGACGAACAGCGTTGCTGCGACCGCGATTCCAAGGATCTGCTTCTTCATGCTGTCGAACTCATCATCGCTGCGCGAAACCCATATCTACTACGAACGCTATCAGGCGTCTGTGCGCGAGGCAAGGCGAGAGCGCGACCGCATGGCGAAGCAAACGTTTACCTATCGCGCGAGTCGGGTGGGCGGCGCTAGGCGAGGCCGCTCAGTGCTTCGCTAGCTCACGGAGCGCGGGGGCGCGACGGCGCACGAGCTCGCGGAGGGCCGTGTCGGCGGCGGCGGCGCGCTTGGTGCGCGGCGGCGGGGTGCTCTTCCCCGCGTCGTCGCGAGGGGCCGGCGGGAGCGTCGGACGGCGCTTCGTGGTCATGCGTACATTGTCGCACGCATGGGACACAGGGCTGCAATCGGGGGGCGGCCCGGAACCCTCACCCCCGGCCCCTCTCCCCGCGTGGCGGAGCGAGGGGAGGCGGAGGCTCGCGGCCAGGCTCAGGCGAGGCCGCGGTCCTTCAGCACTTGCAGCGTGGTCGCGCCGATCTGGGAGGGGGACTGCACCACGATGGCGCCGGCCTGCATCAGCGCGGTCTGCTTCGCCTGGGCGGTGCCGGCCTTGCCGGCGATGATCGCGCCGGCGTGGCCCATGCGGCGGCCGGGGGGCGCGGTGGCGCCGGCGATGAAGGTGATTACGGGCTTCGACATCTGCGTGATGTACTCGGCGGCTTCCTGCTCGGCGGTGCCGCCGATCTCGCCGATCAGCACGATCGCGGCGGTGTCGGCGTCGGCCTCGAACAGCTCGAGGGCTTCGCGCTGCGAGGTGCCGATGATCGGGTCGCCGCCGACGCCGACGCTGGAGGACTGGCCGATGCCGAGGCGCGTGAGCTGGTCGACTGCCTCGTAGACGAGCGTGCCGGAGCGCG
This sequence comes from Thermoflexus hugenholtzii JAD2, assembly GCA_945889565.1. Lineage (GTDB taxonomy): Bacteria > Chloroflexota > Dehalococcoidia > UBA2979 > UBA2979 > SHYP01. The sequence continues at coordinate 5,057 of CAMDBZ010000099.1, forward strand.
AGATCACGCCGACGCTGCCGGGTGTGTACACGTCGGCTGGCATGATGCCGGCGCGGGCGTGCGCGGCGGGTGTCATCACGCCGGGGCAGTTGGGGCCGATCAGCGTGGTGCGGCTCGCACGCAGGTAGCGTTTCACGCCGACCATGTCGCGCGTGGGGATGCCTTCGGTGATGCAGATGGCGACGGGGATGCCGGCGTCGGCGGCCTCGAGGATCGCGTCGGCGGCGAACGCAGCGGGAACGAAGATCAGCGACACGTTCGCGCCGAACTCGTCGACGGCCTGCTGCACGGTGTTGCGGATGGGGACGCCGTCGATCTCCTGGCCGCCGCGGCCGGGCGTGACGCCGCAGACGACGGCGGTGCCGTAGGCGATGCAGTTGCGCGCTTCGCGCTGACCGGCGCCGCCGAAGCCCTGGATCACCACGCGGGTCTGTTCATCCAGCAGTACGCCCATGCTGTGCTCCCTGGCTCTGCGGCGCAGTCGTGCGTGCGCGCTCGGTTGCTGTGTCTGCTGAGCGCCCGGCTCCGGACCGGGCTGCGCTGGCTACTGGACGGCGGCGACGGCCATGCGCGCAGCCTCGGCGAAGCCGTCCGCGCGCAGCAGGTCGAGGCCAGACTCGTCGAGGATCTTCATGCCGGCTTCGACGTTCGTGCCGGCGAGGCGCACGATGGTGGGTTGCGGGATCAGGCCTTCGCGCTTGGCGAGCACGATACCTTCGGCGATGACGTCTGTGCGCGCGAGGCCGCCGAAGATGTTGACGAGCACGACTTTCACGTCCGGGTCGGCGCCGATGATCTCGAGCGCGGCCTTGATCGCGGCGGGGTCGTTCTGCGTGCCGATGTCGAGGAAGTTCGCCGGCATGCCGCCCTCGAACTGGATCGCGTCCATGGTCGCCATCGCGAGACCGGCGCCGTTGACCATGCAGCCGATGTTGCCGCCGAGCTTGACGTAGTTCTCGATGCCGGCGTCGCGCGCGCGGACCTCGGTCGCCTCGTCCTGCGCCTTGTCGGCGAGCGCGAATAACGCCTGCTGGCGGTAGTCCGCGTTGTCGTCGACGGTGAACTTCGCATCGAGGGCGATGATGCGGTTGTCGGCGGTGACGGCGAGCGGGTTGATCTCGGCGAGCGAGCTGTCGCATTCGAGCGCCGCGCGCACGAGGTTGGTGATCGCGGCGACGGCGGGGCGGTTGAGGTCGCCCTCGAGCCCGGTGGCGAACGCGAGCGCGCGGGCCTGGAAGGGCTGGAAGCCGACGGTGGGGTCGATGGGCTCGCTGAAGATGCGCTCGGGGTGCTGCTCGGCGACTTCCTCGATCTCCATGCCGCCGGCGGCGGAGGCGATCACGACGGGCATGCCACGCGAGTTGTCGATGATCACCGCGAGGTACAGCTCGCGCGCGATCTCGGTCTGCTCCTCGACGAG
>CAMDBZ010000100.1 GCA_945889565.1 Thermoflexus hugenholtzii JAD2
GTCCTCGTAGTAGGTGGTGGTGCCGAAGACGTGCGCGGGGCTGAGCTTCAACTGCTCCGCGATCACGTGCATCGCCGGCCGCGACACGTACCCATAGCGGTGCTGCACGCGATGCAACGCCTCCAGCAGGTCCGCGTCGTCCGGCCGCAGATCGGCGACGAGCGCCCGCAGCTCCGCGCTGGCCTCGGTCTCGAGCGGCATCCACGCCTCCCCGGCGCACTATCGCAGCGCCGCCCCCGAGCGGCAAGGCGCGCCTAAGCGCACACCGCCGGCGCGATCGGCCCCCCGACGCGCTGGAGCTCGGCATCCGCATCCTCAGACGCGCTCCGGTACATCGCACGGTCGCGCCCGCTGAGCCAGATCACGCCACGGTCCCCGTTGATGAAGAACGACGGCGGCTCTTCCCCAGGGCCGAGCTCGGGTGGTAGCGGCCGCCAGAAGCTCCCGTCGAAGTCGACGATCCACATCAGCCCGCAGTGCCCAATTGCGATCGGATAGAACCGGCCCCGCCGCGCCCGGGTCGACTCCGCGAAGAGCACCGATCCCTGCGTCTGCTCGTAGCAGAAGTCTCCGACGGGCCCCGGCGGCACCGCGCACCGAGGCTCCCCGGGCAGCGGTGGCGGCCGGGAGGGGAGCGGCGTCGGCGTGGACGCAGGCGTCGCCAGGCGGGCAGCGCCGTCGTCGCGCCGGCCCGCCACCGCGACGACGGCTGCCAGTGCCACCATCGCGGCGATCACAGCGACCGCACGCAGCACCACCGGCCCGCCTCAGTCTCCCGCCGCGACAGGCTCGATGCCTGCCGCCCCGTCCGCCACCGCCAGCCGCGCGACCTCCTGGCCGATGCGGATCGAGTAGTTCTGGCCGCGGTCCTCCGGGTAGATCTGCGTCGTGTTCGCCAGGTACAGGCCGGCGATCGGCGTGCGCAGCGGCGGGATCAGCTCGTGGTAGCGGTAGTGCACGATCGGCTGGCCCGCGCGGTCCTTGAACAGCCAGCGGTCGCGAATCCAGGAACGCTCGAAGTCCGGGTTGATGCGCCGGATGAACGGCTCGTACCGCGCCAGCACCTGCTCCGCGTCCTCCTCGACGATCGGGTCGCCGGGGTCCGTGTAGTTCGAGAAGTACACGACACGCCGCCCGCCGTACTCGGACGGCGAGCGGAAGTTCGTCTGCTCCACCGCCACCACGAACGGGCAATCGTCGTCCGTCACCGTCAGCCAGTACATCGAGGAGAGCGGCCGGTCCAGCGCCAGCACCAGCACCGTCGCCCACTGGTACTCCACCGCCGCCAGCTTGCGCGCGTACTCGGCGTCGAGGCCCGGCACCATGCGTGCGAACACCGGCGACGGCGTCGTCGCGATCACCGCGTCGGCCCGCACCACCTCGCCCGTGTCGGCGAGCCGCACGCCGCGCGCGCGCCCGCCCTCGATCACAATCTCCGCCACCGGCCGCGACGCCTGCACCACCGCGCCACGCGCGCGCAGCGTCTCGACCAGCGCGTCGACGAGCCGCCCGAACGAGCCGCGCAGGTAGCCCAGCTGCTCCTTCGCGAACATCCCCCCCGGCCGCGAGGCAAAGCGCAGGTACAGCTTCCCCCAGAACCACACCAGAGAGATGTCCGGCGCGTGTGCGCCGAACTTGGCGCGCAACAGCGGCCCCCACACCCGCGCGTAGCCCTCGCGCCCCACCCAGCGCTCGATCCACGGCTTCGCACGCTGCCCCTCGTAGCGCCGCCAGTTGGACTGCCGCCGCAGCCACAGCGCCGCCACGCCCAGACGCACCCGTGTCAGCAGCGACACCGGCGAGAAACGCAGCAGGTCCAGCGCGCTCACGAACGGATAGATCCGCCCGTTCGTGAGGAAGCCCACGCGCGACGGGATCCACTCGAGGTCGTCGCCCAGCCCGAGCTCCGCGATCAGCTCGCGGATCACCGTGTCCGAGTAGAACAGGTGGTGGTAGAACGCCTCGATCCGCCCGCCGCCGATCTCGAACGTGCGCACCTGCCCGCCGAGTGTGTCGCTCGCCTCGAACAGCTGCACCGTGTGACCGCCGCGCACGAGCTCGTACGCGGCCGCGAGTCCACCGACGCCGCCGCCCACCACCACCACGTTCATGCGGCGCCCTCCTCCGTCGCTTCCGCCCGCCGCACCAGCGCGCGCACACCGAGATGCCGCTGCCACAGCAGCAGCAGCCCGAGCAGCACCACCGGCACCAGCAGCAGCGCGTGCAGCACCAGCGCGTACGCCGTCGCCGCCGCGGCCGCCGTCCCGAACGCCACCGCCACCTCCCGCGCGAAGAACTCGAACGGGCCCACGCCCCCGGCCGTGCTCGGCGCCGCGATCGCGAGGTTCGCCGCCGCGCACACCGCCAGGTAATGCCCGGCCTCCAGCGGCAGCCCGAAGCCGCGCCCGACCAGCCAGTACGCCCCCGCCTCCAGCACCCAGCCTCCGAGCGACGTCGCCAGCACCGCCGCCCACGCCCGGCCGCCGCGCAACGTGCCCAGCCCCGCGAGGAACGCGCCCAGCCACGCGCGCGCCGCCGGCCGCACCCGCGCCGGCGTGAACCGCAACAGCGCGACCACCCCCGCGCTCGCGCCCGGCCGCAGCGCGAGCGCCGCGATCAGCCCCGTCGCCACGACGAATCCCACCACCGCCACCGCCGCCACCCAGCGCAGCAGCGAGTTCCCGCCCGCCACCGCGATCGTCCCTGCGAGCAGCAGCGCGAGCACCAGCCCGTCGAGGATGCGCTCGACGACGATCGTGCCGAGCGCCGCCAGCCGGCTCACGTCGTGCGCGTCGTGCAGCAGCTGCGCCCGCACGACCTCGCCCGCCCGCACCGGGAGCACGTTGTTCGCCGCGTACCCGATCACCACCAGCGACCACGCCTCGCGCGTCGGGATGCGCACCGTGCCGTCCAGCACCAGCCGCCAGCGCAACGCGCGCACCCACAGCGCCCCCAGCTCGACCGCGAACGCCGCCACCAGCCAGCGCGCGTCGACGGCGCCGAGCGCGTCGCCAAGCTCCGCGCGGTCGACCTGCCGCAGCAGCAGCGCCAGGAACGCCCCGCTGACCAACAGCCCGATCGCAATGCGCCGCTTCGGCACGCGCCCTCCCCGCCCAGCCTCGAGGCTCCATCATTGGCCGCGGCGAGCCGCGGCGGCTAGCGGCCGGCCGTCCCTGGCGGCGCGGGGAAGAGCACGTCGCCGTCCAGCGATCCCAGCGTCGAGGCGTCGACGCGGTCGCGCGCGAACTCAGCCCAGTCGGCCGGCAGCTCGCCGGACCATACCCCGGACCACAGCTTGCGCAGCGTCCCCAGCTTGGAGCCCGTGTCGTACGCCTTGTAGCCCTCCTCCGGGAACCACCAGCGATGGCGGTACTCGCGCGCGTCCGGCCGCCCCTCGCGCAGCGCCGGGTACGCCAGGGTCGTGGCGCGCACCGTGATCACCAGCGACCCCGGCGCGACCGTCGCGAAGCCCGTCGAGGGCACGTAGCCCACGAACGGCAGATCGCGCAGATACCACGCCCACGGCCACGGCAGCGCTTCGCTCTCGTCGACGACCACCTGCAGGCCCCCCGGCCACGACGCCGCCAGCGCGTGAATCTCGCGCGAGAGCGCGGGCACGTCGGGGCTCGTCTGCGTGTAGATGAGCGGCTCGACCGGCGTGTCGGGGTGCGCATACACCACGCCCTGCGCGGTGCGCACAGACAACGCCGCGACCGGCAGCAGCAGCGCCACCAGCAGCAGCGGCCCCGCCCACACCCGCGCGCGCCGCGGCCGCGCGCTCGCGAGCGCCGTCCATGCGCGCCCGACGCCGAGCGCCGCGAGCAGCGCGAGCGGCAACGCGAGGTGCACGAGCAGCCACGGCATCTTCTCCCCCGCGTACGACAGCGCAATGAAGCTGCCGCCGAACCACCACGCAAGCAGCGCCGCGAGCGCGTCGTGCCGCCGCACCGCCAGCCACGCGCCCGCCGCCAGCGCCGGCACGAGCACCAGGAACTCGTACAGCGGCAGCATGAACAGGTAGTAGAACCACGGCTGCTCGCCGCGACGCACGTCCTGCTGCGCGAGCCAGTAGTCGAGCGCACCCCAGAAGTCGGACGTGATGCCCCCGCGCGTGTTCGTGAATCCGGTCGTGAACAGCGGGATCGTGATCGCGTAGAACACCACCGCCACCAGCAGCCAGCGCCGCCAGTCCCACAGCAACCCGGTGATCGTCGCGACCCCCAGCATCAGCGACACCGTGATCACGCCGAGCCGCCGCTCCGTCTCGCCCACCACCTCCACGCCGAGCGCCGACGCCGGAAGCTGCACCGCCGCCGCCAGCTGCGGCAGCGTGAGCACGCCCACGGCGATCAGCAGCGCGCCCGCGCGCGGCACCTCGCGGAACCCCAGCCGTCGCCACAGCGGCGCCAGCGGCAACGCGAGCGCCGCGAGCAGCCACGCCCATGGCGCCAGCAGCACGCCCTCCCACAGCCGTTGCTCCCCGCGCGTCCCGCGCTGATCCAGCAGCGCCAGCGTCAGCATCACGTCGAGGTACACGAGCAGCACCGCCGCGACGAGGTACACCGACTCCTTCGTCGCGAAGCCCAGCGCGAGCGCCCCGGCCGACACCGCCAGCCAGCGGTCCCGCCCGTCCTGCTGGTACCGCCACACCGCGATCATCAGCAGCGCCGTCCACAGCGCGATATAGATGTCCTCGCGCGCGAACCGCGAGTAGTAGAGCAACGACGGCGACAACGCGAGGAACAGCGCGCCCGCCACCGTCCCCGCCGTGCCGAGCCAGCGTCGCAGCAGCAACGGCGTCAGCACCAGCGCCGTGCCCGCGAACGCGGCCGGCATGCGCGCCATCGCGTCGCCGTCGCCGAACAGCTTGAACATGCCCGCCATCGCATGGAACTGGAACGGCCCGTGCATCAGCGGGTCGTGCACATAGAGCGGCCGCGCGTGCTGGAAGTACCACGAGAACGTCGCGTGCAACGACTCGTCGTGATGGAGCGCGCGCACGCCGAGGTCGTACAGCCGCAGCACGAGCGCGCCCGCTGCGATCGCGATCACCACCAGCGTCACCGCATCCGGCCGCCGCCACCGCACGCTGCCCACGCTCAGTTGCCCCCATCCCGCGGCACTGCGACCACGCGCGCGCCGTGCGCCTCGAACACCGTCGGCCAGCCCGCGAACCGCGCGCCCACGTCCGCCCCGAACTGCAACACTTCCTGCCGGCCCACGTACACGTGCGTCACCCCGTACCGGCGCGCGATCGCGCCGGCCTCGTCGCCCGCGCCCGCCACGTAAATCTGTTTCACCGCCAGCTCGCGCTCCGCCAGCTCCGCTATCGTCCCACGCCACTGCTCCTCGTGCCCGCGCCAGCCGAGCAGCGTCGGCACGCCGCTCGCCGCCGACAGCAGGTTGCCGTCGCCGTAGTCCGCGCTCACCGCCTCGAGCAGCACGTCGCGCGACGCGAGCGTCTCAGCCGCCCAGCGCGCCGTCGCCGCAAGCCCGGGATCGCTCCGCTCGAGGTACGCCAGCGCGTCGATGCCCGCCTGCTGTCCCTCGCGCCCCCGCGCGACCGCCATCGCCGGCGCGTACAGCAGCGCGATGCCGTACACCACGCCCGCCAGCGCGATCGCCGCCGCAGGCGCGACGCTCACCCGCCCACTCCAGCGATCCCACGCGAGCGCCACCGCGACGCCGCCCGCAATCGCCAGCAGCTGCCACGTCCCGAACCAGAACTTGAACACCGTGTTCAGCCGGTTCTCGAACAGGTCGCCGACGAACACGAGCTCCGTCACGAGCACCACCGCGCACGCCGCGGCCGCGAGCCCCCACGCGCTGCCCGCGGCGCGATCGCCCGCGCGCATCGCGCGCGCCGTCGCGGCGCACAGCCCCGCGAACGCCGCCACCAGCGCGGCGAGCGTGTACCAGCCGGCCGCGCGATCCGCGAGCGCGCCCGCCTCACCGCTCACCAGCACCGCCAGCGCCCACAGCAGCACGACGCCCGCCCCGGCGCCCACCGCGATCGCGAACGTGCGCGCCCTCGCCGCCGGCCGTAAGAGCACCGCCGCCGCCGCGAGCGGCGCCGCCGCCGGCAGCCACACCACCGCGAAGCGCCACGGATCGCTGGCCGCCCCCGTCACGAGCTCGACACCGCGCCACGGCGTCTCCAGCGTGTCGAGGAACGGCCACGCGATCGCGAGCGCGATGCCCGCCGGCAGCGCCATGTAGCGCGCCGCAAGCAGCGGCGCCACGTGCCACGGCCAGCCCACCGCCACAACCGCCGCGATCGCCGCCGCGCCCCACAGCGCGCCGTAGACCACGGTGTCCCACGGGTTCGTCATCGCGAGCCCCGCGAACAGCAGCGCCGCCACCGCGAGCGCGCTCGGCTGGCGCACCCACGAACGCCACGCGAGCGACGCGCGCCCGCCGAACGCCCCCGCCGCCAGCGCCACCGCGAGCGCGCCCAGCGGCAG
>CAMDBZ010000101.1 GCA_945889565.1 Thermoflexus hugenholtzii JAD2
TCACGGACGAACGCGCGCAGCTCGAGCCCGTCGTCACGCGCGGCGGCCAGCACGGCAAGCCCCGCACCGAGGTCGCGCGTGACCACGGCGCGGGCGAGGTCGATGGTGCGGCGGTCGCCGACGAGGCCGAGCCCGCGCTGCACCGCCTCGACGTCGAGCGCGGGGCCGTGGTACGCGACGAGCTGGTCGAGCAGGCCGACGGCGTCGCGCAGCGAGCCGGTGGCCTGGCGCGCGATCAGCTCGAGCGCCGCCGGGGGCACCTCGAAGCCCTCGCCGGCGGCGATCGTCTGCAGTCGCGCGACGACATCGACGAGCGCGATGCGGCGGAAGTCGAAGCGCTGGCAGCGCGAGGTGATGGTCGCGGGGATGCGGTGGGGCTCGGTGGTCGCGAGCACAAAGATGACGTGCGGCGGCGGCTCCTCCAGCGTCTTGAGCAACGCGTTGAACGCGGGGTCCGTGAGCATGTGCACCTCGTCCACGAGGTACACCTTGTAGCGCGCGACGTTCGGCGAGTAGCCGGCCGCCTCGCGCAGCGCGCGCACCTCGTCGATGCCGCGGTTAGAGGCGGCGTCGAGCTCGATGAGGTCGAGCGCGCGGCCGGCGACGAACGTCTCGCACGAGGCGCAGACGTCGCACGGCTCGCCGTCCTGCGGCGCGAGGCAGTTGACCGCCTTCGCGAGAATTCGCCCGGTGGTGGTCTTGCCGGTGCCGCGCGGGCCGGTGAACAGGTAGGCGTGCGCGGGCGACGCGCCGGCCACAGCGTGGCGCAGCGTGGTGACGATGGGCGCCTGCCCCGCGACGTCCGCAAAGCGCTGCGGCCGCCACTTGCGGTAGAGGACTTCCTGGCTCACTGGCAGCTCGCGGCGTCCGGGGAGTGGTCGCGCGTCCCGACACGAGTGTAGCGGGTGGGGACGGCTCGGTCGCTGCCGGGCGCGAACCTGCGTCCGCACCGGCGGCCCCCGCTTCGCGGCCGGCACCCTCACCCCCCCGGCCCCCTCTCCCGCGGAGCGGGCGAGGGGGAGTCGGAAGCCTAGTCGTCGTGGGTGCGGCCGGCGTGGATCGCGGCGCCGAGCAGGGCTTCTTCTCGCGCGCGCATCGCGGCGTCGTCCTCGGGCGTCTCGTGGTCGTGGCCGAGCAGGTGCAGCAGGCCGTGCACGACGACGTGCGCGAGCTCGAGCGCGGGGTCGAGGCCGGCGGCGCGGGCCTGCCGCGCGATCGCCGCGAGGCTGACCGCGATGTCGCCGAGGTAGCGCGGCTCGCCGGGAGGCGCCGGGAACGCATCGCCCTCCTCGGCGGGGAACGAGAGCACGTCGGTCGGCTCGTCGAGGCCGCGGTGGTCGCGGTTGAGCTCGCGCAGGCGGTCGTCAGTCGCGAGCAGCACGGTCACGGCGGCGCCCGCGGGCACCGCCTCGGCGGCGAGCAACGCGCCGGCGCTCGCCGCGAGGCGATCGACGTCGACGGCTGCGAGCTCGGCCGCGGGCAGCGCGTCGTCGGGCTCGATGGTGACGTCGTACGGCACGTGGGGGGCGGAGCGCTGCGCGCCGAGCGCTATGCGAGCGCCGCGGCGGCTGAGCGCGCGGCGTCGATGAGCGGGGTGGGCACGAGCCCGAAGAAGATCACGCCGATGGCGGCGGCGGTGAGCACGACGTTCGTGGCCGTGGGCGACGTGAACGGCGTCGGGTCGAGCGGCTCGTCGAGCAGGATCGTGCGCGCCCAGCGCAGGTAGTAGTAGGCGGAGAGTGCGGTGTTGAACACGGCGACGACGACGAGCCAGACGAGCCATTGCTCGCCGCCCTGCACCGCGCTGTTGAACACGTACAGCTTCGCGAGGAAGCCCGCCGTCGGCGGCAGGCCGGTGAGCGACAGCAGGCAGAGCACGAGCACGATTGCAAGCCCGGGCGAGCGGCGCAGCAGGCCCGCGTAGTCGCGCAGCTCGTCGGACCCCACGCGCGCGCCGACGGCGATCACCGCGATGAACGCGCCGAGGTTTGTCGCGGCGTACGTGCCGAGGAAGAACAGCACGGCCGCGGGGCCCAGGGTGCCGCCCGCCGCGACGGCGGCGAGGCCGACCGCGATGTTGCCGGCCTGCGCGATGGAGGAGTAGCCGAGCAGGCGCTTCACGTCCGTCTGCTGGATCGCGGCGAGGTTGCCGAGCGTCATCGAGACCGCAGCGAGCACGCCGAACAGCTTCGCCCAGTCCGCAGAGATCGGCGTGTCACCGCCCCCGAAGCCGGTGTAGAACAGCCGCAGCGCGATCGCGAAGCCGGCCGCCTTCGACGCCGCGGACAGGAAGGCGGTGACCGGCGTCGCCGCGCCCTGGTACACGTCCGGCACCCACGCGTGGAACGGCACGATCGCCATCTTGAAGCCGACGCCCGCCGCGACGAGCACGAACGCGACGATCACCGCGAGCCGCGTCTCGTCGCCTGTCTCCGCGACGGCGAGCGAGATGTCCGTGAGCGAGGTGCTGCCGGCGATGCCGAACAGCAGCACGAAGCCGTACAGCAGCACCGCCGCGGCGACCGCGCCGGTGAGCAGGTACTTCAGCCCCGCCCCCGAGGCGCGGGCGTCGCGGCCGAGGCCGACGAGCACGTACTGCGCGATCGACGTGGTCTCCAGCGCGACGAAGATCGCGATCAGGTCGCGCGCCTGCGCGAGCAGCAGCATCGAGGCGGTCGAGGCGAGCAGCAGCGCGTAGTACTCGCCGCGCTGCTCGATGCGCTCCAGGCCGGCCTCGCCGGCGAGCACGACGGCGGCGGCGATCACGATCAGCAGCAGCGCGACGTAGAGCGTGAAGCGATCCACGCCGACGGCCCCGCCGAACGCCTCGCCGGTGGTGCCGGCAGCGGTCTGGCCGGCCGCGTAGAGCGCGGCGACCCCGAGCGCGAGCAGCGCCAGCGGCCGCACGCGCGCGCGTCGGCCGCTGCTGAGGTCCGCGAGCAGCACGATGGCCGCGCCGGCGAGCAGCACCGTCGCCGGGCCGATGACGTCGAAGTGGTCGAGCGTGTTCACGAGGCGGGGCCCCTCAGGATCGCGGCCAGCGGCTCGACGCCCTGCGCCACGACGTCGCTCAGCACGCGCGGGTAGACGCCGACGATGAGCACAAGCGCGAGCATGCCCGCGACGGCGGTGCGCTCCCACCATGCGTCGAAGTCTGGCAGCGCTGCCCAGCGCGCGTTGGGCGGCCCCATGAACACGCGTTGCACCGCCCACAGCACGTAGCCGGCCGCCAGCACCACGCCGAAGACCGCGGCGATCGTCGCAGCGGGGTGCTCCTGGAGCGCGCCGAGGAAGACCGTGATCTCCGCGACAAAGCCCGCGAGCCCGGGCAGGCCGAGCGCGGCGAGGCCCGCGACGACCGTCGCGACGCCGATGAGCGGCATCTGGTGCATCAGCCCGGACAGGTCTGCGATCTGGCGCGTGTGCGCACGGTCGTACACGAGCCCGACCATGATGAACAGCAGCCCCGTGATCAAGCCGTGCGTGACCATCTGTAGCGCGGCGCCCGTGAGCGCAACCGAGCCCATGGCCGCCACGCCGAGCAGCACGTAGCCCATGTGCGAGACGGACGAGTAAGCGATCAGCCGCTTCAGGTCGCGCTGGCGCAGCGTGAGCACGGCGCCATAGACGACGGAGATGGCGGCGAGCGCCGCGAGCACGACGCGCGCGTCGTGCGCCTGCTCCGGCAGCAGCGGCAGCGCGATGCGCAGGATGCCGTAGCCGCCCATCTTCAGCAGGACGCCCGCGAGCATCACAGACACCGCCGTCGGCGCGTCGGTGTGCGCATCGGGGAGCCACGTATGCAGCGGCACAATCGGCAGTTTCACGAGGAACGCGGCGATCACGAACCAGAACACCGCCTGCAGCGGCAGCAGTGCCTCACTCGGCGGCTGCGCGGTCAGTTGTTCGATGTCGAACGTGCCCGCAGCGAGGCCGAGCACCAGGAAGCCGACAAGCATCAGCGCGGAGCCGCTGATCGTGTACAGCAGGAACTTCATCGCGCTGTACTCGCGCCGGCCCGAGCCCCAGATGCTGATCAGCAGGTACATCGGCACCAGCTCGAGCTCCCAGAACAGGAAGAACTGGATGAGGTCGAGCGACGTGAACACGCCGGCGACCGCCGTCTCCAGCACCAGCAGCCACGCGAAGTACTCGCGCGCGCGCAGCGTGACGTTGAACGACACGAGCACCGAGGCGAGCGAGAGGATGCCGAGCAGCAGCACGAGCGGCGCTGACAGGCCGTCGACGCCGACGATGTACTGCACGGAGAACCCAACGTCGCCCGCCCGAATCCACTCGAAGCGGTCGACGAACTGGTAGCCGGCCGCGTCGCGGTCGAAGCGCACGAAGATGGCGAGGCTGAGCGCGCACGTCAGCGCGGACACGAACAGCGCGATCCACTTCGCCTCATGTTCGCGCGCGCGCGGCAGGAACGCGATCAGCAGCACGCCGACGAGCGGGAGCAGCAGGAACGTCGTCAGCATCTAGCGCTCCAGCACGTTTCCGCTGACGACCAGCAACACCACCACCGCGACCACGGTGCCCGCGAGCAGCAGCGAGCTGTACGCCTGCTGCTGTCCCACCGTCGAGCGTCGCAGCACGTCGCCACCGAGGCGCGCCGCGCGGCCAAGGCCGTTGACCGCGCCGTCGATGACGTACGTGTCGATGAGCTCGCACGCGCGACCGATGCCGCCGTACAGCACGCGCCGCACGAGGATGTCCTCCGCGAGCACGTCCATGTAGTACTTCTGCTCGACGATGCGCGGGAGCGGGCCGAGCCGCGCGCGCAGCACCTCGGGCGCGGGCATGCGCGCGAGGTAGATCGCGAGCCCGGCGCCGATGCCGAGCAGCGCGGCGAGCGTGCCGGTCACCACGACCACCGCCTCGGCGTCCGGTTTGCCGTGGCGCAGCGCCTCCGGGAGCGCGCCCTCGATCAGCTCACCGAAGCCGCCGCCGACGTTCGTCCAGCCGATGAAGATCGCGGGCACCGCGAGGATCGCGAGCGGCGCCCACATCGCGAGCGGGGACTCGTGCGGTGCGCCGCTGGCGCTCCCGTGCGCCGACGGCGCGCCACCGCGGTAGCTGCCGAGGAAGGTCAGCACGATCACGCGCGTCATGTAGAGCGCGGTCATAAAGGCGACCGCAGCGGCGATCACGAACAGCAAGCGGTTGTGCTCCCACGCGTCCAGCAGGATCTCGTCCTTGCTCCAGAAGCCTGAGGTGAGCGGGAAGCCCGCGAGCGAGAGCGCGCCGAGCACGAACGTGACGAACGTGATCGGCATGGCGCCCCGCAGGCCGCCCATCTGGCGCATGTCGAACGTGCCGGTCGCGTGGTTGACGGAGCCGGAGCCGAGGAACAGCAGCGCCTTGAAGAACGCGTGCGTGAAGAGGTGGAAGATCGCCGCCACGTACCCGCCGAGGCCAAGCGCGAGCACCATGTAGCCGAGCTGCGAGATGGTGGAGTACGCGAGCACGCGCTTGATGTCCGTCGCGACGATGGCCATGGTCGCGGCGAGCAGCGCGGTCAACGCGCCCGTGTACGCGATGATCGTGCGCACCTCGGCGGGGGCGGCCTCGAAGCTCGGGAAGAAGCGCGCGATCAGGTAGACGCCGGCGGCCACCATCGTCGCGGCGTGGATCAGCGCGGAGACCGGTGTCGGGCCCTCCATCGCGTCGGGCAGCCAGATGTGGAGCGGGAACTGCGCCGACTTGCCGACCGCGCCCGCGAACAGCCCGAGCGTGAAGCCGGCGAGCACCCCGCCCGACAGCAACTCGGCGTGCTCGTTGATCGCCGCGATGTCGAGCTCGCCGGTCTTCGACCAGATCAGCAGCAAACCGAGCAGGAAGCCGAAGTCGCCGAAGCGCGTGACGATGAACGCCTTCTTCGCGGCCGCGGCTGCCGCCGGGCGGTCGAACCAGAAGCCCACGAGCAGGTACGAGCTGAGCCCCACAAGCTCCCAGTACACGAACAGCTGCAGCAGGTTGCCGGCCAGCACGAGGCCCAACATCGCCGACGTGAACAGCGCCATATACGCGAAGTAGCGCGCGTAGCCGCCATCGCCGTGCATGTACGCCGTCGAGTAGACCTGCACGAGCAGCGCGACGCTCGTCACCACGACGAGCATCACCGCGGTCAGGCCGTCGAGGCGGATGCTCACGGCGAAGTGGAAGTCCGCGATGGCCATCCAGTCGTGGCTGCCGAAGCCAATCGCCTCGCCGTGCGCGTCCGACACGCTGGACAGCGCCCACAGCGAGAGCAGCCATGCAACGCCGATCGCGGCGATCACGAGCCGTCCGGCGTCGCGCGGGCGGTCGCGCAGCAGCGCAGCCACGACCACGAACGCGGTCAGCGGCGCGAAGTAGATCGTCCAGGCGGCGGCTTCGGGGAATTCAGGCATCAGATCTTGTTCAGCACTTCACGCGCCACGTGCGTCTTGCC
>CAMDBZ010000102.1 GCA_945889565.1 Thermoflexus hugenholtzii JAD2
CATCGAGCCGGGCGAGTCGAGCAGGTTCGTGACGCATTGCGCCGCGAACGGTGGCGGATCGTCGTCGAACGCTGCGAGCAGCGTGTCGGGCACGCCGATCGCGGTCAGGCCCCAGGCCGCGATGCGCCCATCCGCCAGCAGGCGTTCGAGCTCGGGCCGCACCACCTCGCGGAACAGCGCGAGCGGCGTGCCGGTGATGCCGAGGGCGTCGTCCGGCACGAGCTGGTTGTGCAACAGGAACAGATCGATGTGCTCCGTGCGCAGGCGCTCGCAGCTCGCGTCGAGGCTGGCGGCGAGCAGCGCGCGCACGTCGGCGGCCGCAGGAGCGCCGAGGCGGCACTTCGTGGAGATGCGGACGCTGGCAGGCAGTTGCCCCGCGAACGCCTCGCCCACGACGCGCTCCGCCTCACCGTCGCCGTAGCCGGGCGCGAGGTCGAGCAGCGTAACGCCGGCGGCGACGGCGTCACGCACGGTGGTGACGGCTTCCTCGCGCGTGGTCGCGCCCCAGACCTGGCCGATGCCGCCGCCGCCGAGGGAGAGCGCGCTGACGGGCCCGAGGCGACCAAACTGTCGTGTGTCCATGTGGGGGATGATAGCCGCTCGAGCGGCGGGTATGACGGCGCGCGGCGGCGGCTGTACGGTTCGTCGCAACGTGTGCACAGCGAGGGAGGCGGACCGATGACGGCACAGCGACGGCGCACGCGTGACATCGAGCGGGACTACCCGCCGCGGCAACTCGTGGCGAAGCTGCGGCGGCTGGCGGACTGCATCGAGACGGGGAAGCCGTTTCGCATCCAGGTCGGGGGCGAGCGCGTTGCGGTGCCGGCGGGCGCGGTGGTCAACATCGCGCACGAGCGAGGCAGCGACGCGGAGGAGATCGAGTTCCAGCTGACGTGGCCGCTCGCGGCGCGCCGGTAGGGACCCTGCGTGGCTCGGGAGCATCGATGCGGCCCGGGACGTGGCACGGAGCGAAGGTGGCCGAGGTGCCCGACAGCAACTCGCGGCTCGTGTACTCGACGGACGGCGGGCGGGTGACGGAGCCGAAGGCGCCGCGTGCGCGGGGCCGGCCGCCGGCGAAGCCCGCGGCGACACCTGCGGTGGTGCCTGCCGATGGCGTGGTGCGGCTGCATCGCGACAAGAAGGGCCGCGGCGGCAAGGTGGTGACGCTGATCACCGGGCTGCCCGGCAACGCGGCTGCGCTTGATGCGCTGCTCAAGCAGCTCAAGCAACACTGCGGCGCGGGCGGCACGCGCGAGGACACGACGCTGGTGATCCAGGGCGATCACCGCGAGCGCTTGCGCGGCGCGCTGGAGGCGCTGGGGCATCGCGTCAAGCTCGCGGGCGGCTAGCGGCGCGTGGCGGGCCTGCTCACGGCGTTGGAGGGCGGGCTCAGGGGGCGGTGACGGGCGTAGCGGCCTCGAGCTCGGCGGCGGCCTGCTCCCAGGCGGCGATCGTGCTCGCGAGCGTGCGCCGCAGCGCCTCCTGCTGCTGCACGGCGCCTGCGACCTGCGCGCGCGGGGTGCGCTGGTAGTAGCCGGGGTCCGCGAACGCCTGCTCCAGCGCGGCGAGCGCCTGCTCCGTCGCGTGCGCTTCCTGCTCGAGCCGTTCGACGGTGCGCTGCAGCGCGATCAGCTCACGGCGCTGCACTTTCCGCTGCGTGTAGCTCGGCGCCGCCGCGGGCGCGGGTGCGGCGGCGGCAGCGGCGGCGGCGCGCGCACCGTTGGCGGCGCGGCTCGTGCGTGTCGCGACGAGGTAGTCCTGGCCCTGCCGCTCGAGGTACTCCTCGTACGTGCCGGCGAAGTCCTCCGCGTCGCCAGGCGTGAGCGCGAGCACGCGTGTGGCGACGTTCGAGACGAAGTGGCGGTCGTGGCTCACGAACAGCACGGTGCCGGTGTACGCCTGTAGCGCGCGCATCAACGCCTCGCGGCCCTCAAGGTCGAGGTGGTTCGTGGGCTCGTCGAGCAGCAGCAGGTTCGGCTTCTGCAGCATCAGCGCGGCCAGCAGCAGGCGCGCGGCCTCGCCGCCGCTCAGGTCGGCGGTGCGCTTCAGCGCGTCGTCGCCGCCGAGCAGCACCGCGCCGAGCGCGCCGCGCACGGTGGGGACGTGGGCGGTGCCGCCCGCTGCGGTGAGCCAGTCGAACGCCGATTGCTCGCCGCGGATGCTCTCGTGGTGGTCCTGCGCGAAGTAGCCGACGCTCACCTCGTGGCCGAAGGTGACGGTGCCGCTGTCCGCGGCGGTCGCGCCGCGGATCACGCCGAGCAGCGTCGATTTGCCCGCGCCGTTGGGGCCGATGATCGCCAGCTTCTCGCCGCGTTCGACGGTGAGCGAGAGCTCGCGCAGCACCGGCTGCGCGTCGTACTGCTTGCTGACGCCGGCGAGGCGCAGCACAGTGCGTCCGGATGGGCGCAGCGGCTCGAAGCGGAGCGCGGGCGAGCGGCGGCTGGAGCGGCGCACTTCCGGCAGTGTCATCTTCTCGACCTGCTTCTTGCGCGCGGACGCCTGGCGCGCCTTCGTGGCCTTGGCGCGGAAGCGGTCGATGAACTGCTGCAGCTCCTCGATGCGCTGCTCGGTGCGCGCGATCTCGGCGTCGCGCTGGGTCACGGCGAGCGCCTTCTGGCTCTCGAACGCGTCGTAGTTGCCGGTGTAGAGGCGCAGCTCCTGGTAATCGACGTCGGCGATGGTGTCGCACACGGCGTTGAGGAAGTGGCGGTCGTGCGAGACGACGACGAACGCGGTGCGGCAGTCGCGCAGGTACTGCTCGAGCCAGCGGATCGACGTGATGTCGAGGTGGTTCGTCGGCTCGTCGAGCAGGAGCAGGTCGGGCTCCGCGAACAGCACCTGCGCGAGCAGCACGCGCAGGCGCAGGCCGCCGGAGAGCTCGCGCATCGGGCGCTCGTGCCGCTCGAGCGGCACGCCGAGGCCTGCGAGCAGCGTGGCGGCGGTGGCGGCGGACTGGTAGCCGCCGGCCGCGGCGATGTCGGACTCGAGCTCGGCGAGGCGCTCGCCGTCGCGCGCGTCGGTGGCGGCGGCGTGGGGCGCGGCGAGCAGCCGCTGCTGCTCCTCGAGCGCGGCCCACAGCTGCGGCTGCCCCATGCGCACCACGTCGAGCGGGGTGCGCTCGTCAAAGCGGAAGTGGTCCTGGCCGAGCGTGCCGAGGCGCAGCCCGGCGAGTTGCGTGACGGTGCCGGTGGTCGGCGGGAGCTCGCCGGACATGACGCGCAAGAGCGTGGACTTGCCGGAGCCGTTGGCGCCGACGAGCCCGTAGTGCCCGCGCGGGTTGAGCTGCCAGTTGACCGCCTGGTAGAGCACCTGGCCGCCGAAGCGCACGCCGATGTCGGTGAGAGTCAGCAACGAAGCTCGCTTGCCTGTGGGTCCGGGTTGGAAATGAGGCGGGCCGGCCGCGCGGGCGCGGGCCGCCGCGCACTGATCGAGCATGGCCACGTGCGCGGTGAACCGCAAGGCGGTGGCGTCGGGCGGCTCGCGGTCCGCCGGGCGGATGCGCGCGCCGACGGCTCGACACAAGTGTGATAATAGGAGCGAGGCTGGCTGCGAACGCAGCGGCGGATGGGGAAGGGGGGCGGTTGCGAATCGATGATCTGCCGGCGCACCACTTCGCCGCGCCGCGTCAGGCACGTCACCGCGACACGAATGCCCAACGCCCGTCCAACGGCGACATCGGCTCCTCGAGCCGGCAAGCGCGCGGGGCGGTCTGACAGGGCGAGCGGGGCGCGGGCGCCGGCACCTCCGACTCAGGCACCGATCGTTGAAGCAGGCCCCGGGAATCCGGGGCCTGCGTGCGTGTCCGGGCGCGACCGAGGCGTTGCCCTCGCTCCGGCGAGCGCGCCGTCGTGCGCACCCCCGCGCGACCGAGTAGGCTGCGCGCGCGCAAGAAGGAGCGGCCCCGATGACCCAGGAAGCGCTGTCCGTCGATGCCGGGCGCACGGCGGTCGTGATCATGGACTTCCAGAACGGGATCGTGACGCCGTACGGGCGCGACCCGCAGGGGACGGTGGAGCGCGCGGCGAGCGTGCTGACGGCGGCGCGGGGCGCGAGCATCCCCGTGCTGTACGTGCAGCATCGCGGCGGGCAGTTCGAGACGGACTCGACAGAGGCGGCGATCCACCCGGGCGTCGCGCCGCAGCCCGGCGACCGCGTGATCGTGAAGACGAAGGCGGGCTCGTTCTCGACGACCGGCCTTGACGTCACGCTGCGCGAGCTCGGGCGTGACACGCTCGTGCTCATGGGCGTCGCCACGAGCGGGTGCGTGCTGTCGACGGCGCGCTGGGCTGCGGACATCAACTACCGGCTCGTCGTCGTCAAGGACGCCTGCGACGACCGCGACGAGGAAGTGCACCGCGTGCTCACGGAGAAGATCTTCCCGCGCCAGGCCACCGTGGTGACGGCGCGCGAGTTCGTGGCGGCTGCGGGCAAGCGCTAGGCGGCGCGTCGCGCCGCGCAGGGAGCGAGTCTCGTGCGGTTCGCGCTGCGCGTGCACCAGGGCGGCTGGCAGTTCGCGCAGCTGCGCGCGTGCTGGCAGGAGGCGGAGCGCCTCGGCTACGACGGCGCGTCGCTCAACGACCTGCTCGGCGTCGACGGCCCCGAGTGCTGGACCGCGCTGACGGCGCTCGCCGCGGCGACCGAGCGACTGGTGAGCATCCCGCTCGTGCTGAGCGCGCCATACCGCCACCCGGCGCTCGTCGCGAAGATGGCAGCGACGCTCGACCAGGCGACGGGCGGCCGCGTGCTGCTCGGGCTTGGCGCGGGCGGCTCGGGCAGCGACGCGCGCGCGTTCGGCGTGCCGTGGGCACCGCTGCGCGCGCGCGTCGAGGCGCTCGAAGAGGCGGTCGACGTGATGCGCCTGCTGTGGGCCGGCGGCGGCACGTACGCGGGGCAGCACTACCAGCTCGCCGACGCGAAGGGCTCGCCGCAACCCGCACAGGAGGGCGGCCCGCCGATCCTCATCGGTGGGCACGGGTCGCGCTACCTGTTGCCCGCGGTCGCGCGCAAGGCTGACCTCTGCAACATCGGCTTCGACCTCGACGTCGCGGGTTGGGGGCGGCAACGCGCGCTGCTCGACGGGCTCGCGCGCGAGGCGGGGCGGGAACCGGGCGCGGTGGGGCTCACGCACAACGCGACGGTGCTGGTCGCGGAGGACGAGCGCGGCGTCGACGCGGCGGTGGCGCGGCTCGCGCTCGCGCGCGGGCGCACGCCGGAGGAGCTGCGCGCGCGGCTCGGCTCCGCGGTCGTTGGCACGCCGGCGCAGATCATCGAGCGGCTGCGCGCGCTGGAGGGCGCGGGCATCGCGTGGGTGTTCCTCGTGTTCCCGGAGCTGCCGTCGCTCGATGGGGTGCGGCTGTTCGGGGAGGCGGTGCTGCCCGCGTTCGCGGAGGACGATGCGGCGTAAGCGCTCGCGGAGCGCAACGACGGGAGACGGCGATGGCCGAGATCGCAGCGGGCGAGTACGTGGACACCTACATCAACCTGCCGGCGGCTGAGCGCCAGCCGGACGACGCGATGGACCCGAACATCCGGCGCTGGTTCCTGCGCTCCTCGCCCGACCTCGCGGGTGGCGTGTCGCCGGAGACGCTGGTGCAGCGGATGGACGCGGCGGGCGTGCAGCAAGGGTTGCTCAACACCGGCGGCCCGGCCGCGATGAGCCGCAACCCCTACCAGGGTGGCTGGGGCGAGGTGACCCTCGACGCGTTCCGCGCCAACTGCGAGCGCGTCGCGTCGCTCGCGCGCGCGTATCCCGGGCGCTTCCACCCGACGACGAACATCGACCCGACGCAGGGCATGAACGCGGTGCGCATGGTGGAGATCGCCGTGCGCGAGTTCGGCATGCGCGCGGTGCGGATGATGGGCGCGCTCACGAACTGCGCGCCCAACGACGCGCTGTGCTATCCGATCTACACGAAGTGCATCGAGCTCGACATCCCGATCGTGATCAATGTCGGCGTGCCTGGTCCGCTGCGCTTCGCGAAGTACCAGCGGCCGATGGACCTCGACGAGGTGCTGGTGACGTATCCGGAGCTGCGCGTGGTGGCGACGCACATCGGGCACCCGTGGCATGAGGAGACGGTGGCGTTGCTGCAGAAGCACGCGAACCTCTACCTGATGACTTCCGGCTTCGTGCCGAAGTACATCCCGGAGCCGGTGCTGCGGTTCATGAACACGCGTGGTCAGCACAAGGTGATGTGGTCCGCGGACTACCCGATCCAGACGTTCGAGCGCTGCGTCGACGAGGCGCTGCAGCTGCCGCTGCGCGACGGTGTGCTGCGCCGCTACATGCGTGAGAATGCGCTCGAGGTGTTCCGCCTGGGCTGAACTCGCTACGCGGGGACGCGTACGTCGAGCGGTGCGCGACGGATGAGCGAGAGCGCGCCGGCGGCGGCGAGCGCGCAGCCGGCGTAGGCGACG
>CAMDBZ010000103.1 GCA_945889565.1 Thermoflexus hugenholtzii JAD2
CAAGGTGATGCCGGACGCGTCGGCGCGGCTCGCCGCGTTCCGCGCGGGGCAAGTGGAATATGCGTACGCGGTGGTGAGCACGTTCACCGAGCTTGCGGCGCTGAAGAAGACGATGCCGGACGTCCAGGCCAACGTGTTGCCGATCGTGATCGCGCGGTCGCTGGCGCTGAACAACCAGAACCCGAAGTTCGCCGACGTGCGCGTACGCCGCGCCATCTCGCTCGCGCTCGACCGGAAGAACTTCACGCAACTGATCTTCGAGGGGTACGGAAAGAGCTACAACAACATCCCGTGGCCGTACCTGTTCGACAAGGAGCCAGCCGAGAATTCCGACGTGTTCGGGAAGTGGCAGCGCCACGACCCGGCGGAGGCGAAGGCGCTCCTGACGGCGGCCGGCGCTGAGAAGCTGGTGCTGAACAACATCTTCTACGCGTACACGTCGGCGTACGAGAAGATGCCGGAGGTGCTTGCCCCGCAGCTCCGCGAAGCCGGCATCACGCTCGCCGGCGGCAAGGTCGACTACACCGAGTTCAACTCGCAGTGGGTGGGCGCGAAGCTGCCGGAGTTCTCGACCTCGGGGTGGCTGACGAGCGGGTTCGACGCGGACAACTGGTTCCACGGCCAGGTGCACTCGAAGTCCACCGGCAACCGCTCGCAGTTCAAAGACGCGGAGATCGACACCTGGGCGGAGGCGCAACAGCTCGAGCTGAACCCGGAGAAGCGCAAGGAGCTCTGGCGGAAGATCTGGGACAAGGACCTCGACCAGGCGTACCGCCCGACCACGTCGGAAGGCTTCACGCTCGAGGTGTACGCACCGTGGACACGTGGCGTCCGCTGGAGCGGCACGTCGCCCGGCGACAACTCCTCCTACTACTGCTGGGGCGACGTGGCTGCCTCGGCGTGGATGGACAAGTAGCGGGTAGCACGCGTTTGCCGTAGTTCGACACGACGGCCGCCGGGATGCGCTCCCGGCGGCCGTTGTGTGTTCGCGGGTCGCGCGCGGCGGCCGACGCTAGATCATCGCTTCGAAGCCGACGAACTCGCCGGTGGCGTCCTCCCAGCGAAACTCGACATCGTCGACGCGGGCGAGCGGGGGGCCGTCACGCATGCGTTCGACGAGGCGGCGCAGCGTTGCGTCGTCGGCCTCCGCCACCACCTCGACGGTGCGACCGTCGGGGAGGTTGCGCGCGTAGCCGCTGACCTGCAGGCGCGTCGCCTCGTACGCGCAGAACGCGCGATAACCGACCGCCTGCACGCGCCCGGTGGCCTTCGCGACGATGCGCCGGCGGTACGCGTTCACTCAGCCGGTCGCCACGAGGGAGCGCACGGTCTCGGCGACCAGCGCCTCCGGCACGTCGTCGTGCAGCGTGGCGGCACCGGCCCGCGCGAGCAGCACGAAGCGCACGCGCCCGCCCTCGACCTTCTTGTCGCGGCGCAGCGCGTCGAGCACGGCGCGGGCGTCGACGCCCGGCGCGGCGAGCGGCAGGCCGAACGCGCGCAGCACGTCCGCCTGCCGCGCGAGCAGGTCGTCCGGGTGCACGCCCATGCGCACGGCAATGCGGCCGGCGGCCATCATGCCGGCGGCGACGGCCTCGCCGTGCAGGTACTCGCCGCTGTAGCCGCTGGCCGCCTCGATGGCGTGGCCGATCGTGTGGCCGTAGTTGAGGATGGCGCGCAGCCCGTGCTCGTGCGGGTCGACCGACACGACGAGTGCCTTCAGGCGCGCTGAGCGGGCCGTCACCTGCGCGAGCAGCTCCATGTCCGGTGCGCTGCCGGTCAGCCGGCCAGCGTTGCGCTCAAGGAGATGCAGCAGGCCGGCGTCGAGGATCAGCGCGTGCTTGATGACCTCCGCGAAGCCCTCGGCGTGTGCGCGCCGCGGCAGCGTGCGGAGCGTGTCGATGTCCGCGATCACGGCGCGCGGCTGGTAGAAGGAGCCGACGAGGTTCTTACCGGCCGGAAGGTCGATGGCGACCTTGCCGCCGATCGCGGCGTCGTTCATCGCGAGCACCGACGTCGGCAGCTGCACGAACGGCATGCCGCGCAGGTACGTGGCCGCGACGAAGCCGGCGAGGTCGCCGACGACGCCGCCGCCGAGCGCGACGACGATATCGCGACGCTCGGCGCGCTGCTCGGCGAGCCAGTGGAGGAGCTCGGTCGCGACGCGCAGCGTCTTCGACGCCTCGCCGGCGGGCACGACGTACGACGCGCCGGGGATGCCGGCGGCCTCGAGCGTGCGGGCGATGCTCGCTCCGTGCGCCTCGATCACGTTTGCGTCGGAGACGAGGAACACGCGGCCGGTCAGCCCGAGCTGGCGCAGCCGCTCCGGCAGCCGCTCCAGCTGGCCGCTGCCGACCCAGATCGGGTAGCGCTCGCGCCCGGTGTCGACGATGGCGGTGGGGGTCGCGGACAGCCGCGCGGCGCCGAGGCGGTCGAGGCGCAGCGGCTGGCGCAGGAGCGCCGCCGCGTCGCCGGCCCACGCCTGCAGCACGCGGCCCGCGATCGCCTCGGCGTCGAGGCCTTGCGCGGGCATCCACAGGTCGGCGTGGCTGTAGGCGGGGCGGCGCTCGTCGTCGAGCTCCTGGAGGCGCGTCTCGACGTCGTCGCCGAGCAGCGGGCGCTCGCTCGCGGCCGGCGCGGTGCGCAGGCGCTCGGCGATCGCGCCCGGGGTCGCGTCGAGGAACACGATCAGCGCGCGCTCGCCGAGGGCGCGGCGCGACTCCGGGTGCTGGAACGCGCCGCCGCCGGTCGCGATCACGGCCGGGACGCGCTTCGCCGCCTCGAGCACGACCTCGCGCTCGAGCGCGCGGAAGGCCGCCTCGCCACGCGTGGTGATGAGCGCGGCGGGCGTCCCGCCGTGGCGCTCGCGGACAAGGTCGTCCGTGTCGAGCAGCGGCCAGCCGAGCCGTTGCGCGAGCAGCGCGCCGACGGTGGACTTGCCGACGCCGGAGAGTCCGACGAGCACGATCTGCTGCACGGCCGCGCCCGTTGCAGCGGCTGCGGACGGCGTGGCGCCACGCGCGGTCATTCGCCGGGCTCGCGCGGGCCGACCGTGGCGAGGTAGGCGGCGCAGTTGCGGCGCAGCTCGGTGACGTGGTCGCCGCCGAACTTCTCGAGCGCGGCGTGCGCGAGCACGAGGGCGAGCATCGCCTCGCCGATCACGGCGGCGGCCGGCACGACGCACGCGTCCGCGCGCTCGTACAGCGCGGTGGTCTCCGCGCCGGTGAGCAGATCCGCCGTCTCGAGGCGGCGCGGGATCGTCGAGATCGGCTTGAGCGCGGCGCGCACGACGATGTCCTCTCCGTTGGTCATGCCGCCCTCCAGGCCGCCCGCGCGGTTCGTTGCGTGCTCCCAGGGGCGGCGTTCCCACGCGGCTGCGGGGAGAATCACGTCCTGCACGGCGGATCCCGGCTGGCGCGCGTTCGCGAAGGCGGGACCGACCTCGACGCCTTTGACGGCGTTGATCGACATCATCGCCTGCGCGATGCGGCCGTCGAGCTTACGGTCCCACTGCACGTGGCTGCCGAGGCCGATGGGCACACCGGAGGCGCGCACCTCGAAGATGCCGCCGAGCGAATCGAGCGCTTCGCGGGCGGCGTCGATGGCGGCGATCATGCGCGGCGCGGCGGCCGCGTCGGCGACGCGCACGGGCGAGGCGTCCACGGCGTCCCAGTCGATGCGCTCCGGTATGCGCGCCTCGACGTCGCCGATCGCAAGCACGTGGGAGCGCACGCTCACGCCGAGCTCGGCGAGTAGCGCGCGGGCGATGGCGCCGGCAGCGACGCGCTGCGCGGTCTCGCGCGCGCTCGACCGTTCGAGGATGGGGCGCACATCGTCGAGCGCGTACTTCTGCGTGCCGGCGAGGTCAGCATGGCCGGGGCGCAGCAGCGTGACGCGCTCGACGGGCGTGTCGACGGGCTCGACGGCCATGCGCACGTGCCAGTTCGCGTTGGCGTGGTCGGCGTTCTCGATCCACAGCGCGATCGGCGCGCCGGTGGTCAGGCCGTGGCGGACGCCCGCGGTGATCTCGGCGTGGTCGCGTTCGATCTGCTGGCGGCGCCCGCGGCCGTAGCCCTGCTGGCGCCGCGCGAGGTCACGCTCGATCAGCGCCTCGCTGAGCGCGAGGCCGGCGGGCACGCCTTCGACGATCGCGGTCAGGCCCTTGCCGTGCGATTCGCCGGCGGTGAGGAAGCGAAACTCGGTCATGGCGTGTCACTCCGGGGCGGATCGGGGGGCGGCTCGCTCGGCGGCGGGCCCGGCATGATGATCGCGTGTTCGTCCGGGTTCACCGCCGCGCCGGGCGCGCGCTCGCGCGTGCGCCAATCGGCGAGGATCGCCGCGGACTCCTGCTCGTCCCACTCGGTCTCGGCGCCGCGATCGCGCGTGAGCTGGGTGGTCAGCAGGCAGTCTGTGGTGATCGCCCCATCCTGGCTACGGTACTGCGTGTACACGTCCACCTGCACGGCCGCGAAGTGCGCGAGCGGGATCTCGTAGAGCAGCCGCTCGGCCATGCGCACCGCGATCCGCCGTCCGACGCTCTCGGCCGGCCCGATTTCGCGGCGTTCGGTGCCGATCACGCGGATATCCGGCTCGGCGAGCACGGACACGCGGCAGCGGTCCCGGTCCGCGGCGACGAGGGCCGCCGACTGCAGCCCGCGCCAGTCCGCCGGCGGCATCCCGCGCGGCGGGCGGAGGCTGCGGAAGGTCTCGAGCGCTTCCTCGACGGCGGCGAGCAGCGTCGGGGTGTCCCCTTCGGCGATCACGTGCCGCCAGTGGCGGTGCGAGAACGCGGACTGCACGATCACGAAGCCCAGCAGCAGGCCGAGCGCGATGACCGCGATCACGCCGAGCACGATCATGCGACGGCTCCGTCCGGCGCGGCCCGGCCCGCGGTCGCGGCGTCGATGCGCCCTGCGGCGAGCAGCGCGCGGACAGTGTCGCCCAGCGTCGCGTCGAGCGGGCGCGCGGCGAAGCCGAGCGCGGCCGCGGCCGGCGCGTCGTCGCCGGGCCGCACAGCCGCGAGCGTGCGTGCGAAGCCGGCATCCGGCAACCGCCGCAGGCGGCCGCCCGCGAGCCGCGCGAGTGCACCGAGCGGCGGCAGCGACCAGGCGGGCAGCTCGCGCGCGGCGAGCGCGCGACCGCTGACGCGACCGAGCGCGCTCGTGAGCTCGCGCAGCGTGACGTAGCGCCCGGACAGCATGTACGAGCCGCGCGCGGCGTCCGGTTCCGCCGCCCGCGCGATCGCGGCGGCCACGTCGCGCACGTCCGCGATATCGAGACCGCCGGGCGGGAGCACCAGGAGTTGGCCACGCAGCATCGCCGCGGCGAGCGCGTGCGCGCCGCCGGAGCGCGGGTCGTGGGGACCCCAGAGGCTGCCGGGGTAGACGATCGTGAGCGGCGCGCCGTCCGCCCGCAGCTCGCGCGCAACGGCCTCGGCCTCCGCCTTGGTCGCGGCGTAGGGGTCGCGCAGCGTGCCGATCGGCAGGGTGGGCGTGAGCAGGCGCGCGGTCGTCGGCAGCAGCACGAAGTACGTCGACACGTACACGATGCGCGCGGCGCCGGCGCGCACGGCGGCGCGCAGCACGATCGAGGTGCCGTGCGCGTTCGTCGCGCGGGCGCGCTGCGCGTTCGCGGCCGTGACGCCGACGAGGCCCGCGGCGTGCACGACAGCGTCGACGCCGTGCGTGGCCGCCGCGACCGCGCGCTCGTCGGTCACGTCGCCGACCACGTGCGCGATGCGCGCCACGCCCGGTACGTCGAGCGGGGCGAGCGCGGGGACGATGCGCGCGGGGTCGCGTACGAGCAGCAGCGGCTCATGGCCGGCGCGCTCGAGCGCCGCAACGACGTGGCTGCCGAGGAAGCCGGTACCGCCCGTGACCAGCACGCGCATGGCGCTACGCCTCCCGCGCCGCGAGCGCGCGACGCGCGGCTGCGGTCATCACGTCGACGGGCGCGTCGAAGCCGGTCCACAGCCGGAACGACTCCGCGCCCTGGTGCACGAGCATGGCCAGTCCGCCCACGGGTCGCGCGCCGGCGCGCTGCGCGGCGGCCAGGAACGGCGTCAGCTCCGGCACGTAGACGAGGTCGAAGGCCACCTGCCCGGGACGGAAGCACTCGCTGGGGACGGGCGTGCGCGACGCGTCGGAGCCGTGGCTCATGCCGAGCGTGGTGGACTGCACGACGATGTCTGCGGCGGCAATGGCGGCGCGGAAGCTCGGCGCCTCGGGGTCGAGCGGGCAGGCGGAGGCCGGCAGGTCTGCGCCTGCGAGGGCGATCAGCGCCGCGGCGCGCTCGGGCGTGCGGTTCGCAATGGTCAGGTGCTGCGCGCCGCCGCGGCGCAACGCGGCGACGACCGCACGCGCCGCGCCGCCCGCGCCGATCAGCAGCACGCGCGCGCCGTGCAGCTCCACC
>CAMDBZ010000104.1 GCA_945889565.1 Thermoflexus hugenholtzii JAD2
TGCTGCAGGAGCAGGTGGAGCGCAGCGCGCGGCGCGCGCGGCTGGGCGTGTTCGTGGACGTGCCGAACTTGCTGTATGGCGCCGAGCGGGGCGAGCGCGCGCCGGACATGGGCCGGCTGCTCGCGTTCCTCGGCGAGGGCCGCGAGCTCGTGCGCGCGACGGCGTACGCACCGGTGTCCGACAACCCGAACGAGCCGGTGCAGCAGCAGCGCTTTGTCGCGCCGTTCGTGCCGTACGAGTACCGCATCGTGACGAAGCCGCTGAAGCGCTTCGCGGACGGGTCGATCAAGGGCAACTTCGATGTCGAGATGACGGTGGACATGCTGACGATGGCGGACCGCCTCGACGTGATGGCGATCGTCTCGGGCGACTCGGACTTCGCGGGCGTGGTGCAGGCGATCCAGAACAAGGGTGTGCGCGTCGAGGTGGTCGCGTTCGCGGGCAGCACGTCGGCGGAGATGCGCGCGCTTGCCGATCGGTACATCGAGGTAGGGTCGATCTCGCACCTGCTGCGTTAGACGCGCCGCGGCTGCAGCCTAGCGCTTGCGCAGCTCCGCCTCGAGCTCGTCGATCCAGGTCGCGTTCAGCGAATCGGCGGCGTCTGCGGCCGCCTCCAGGTCGGGGGCGTCGAAGTCTGCGTCGTCGTCCGCGCGTGGCGGCATGCGGAAGCTGCGCGCGGAGCCGACGAGCGGCACGCCGGAGGCCATGGCCGCGATGTAGGCGCCCACCATCAGCCCGCTGCCGGCGCCGAAGATCCAGCCGAGCAGCGGCGGCTGTGCATCGATCACCCGCACGCCGAGCAGCACGCCCAGGGCGATCGCGACGGTGACGATGACGTATTGGGGCACCAGTGCGCGGTGGAACATGGCCGTCAGTATATGTCCCGCAGGTCAAACATCGGGCCGTCGTGGCAGACCAGGCGGACGCCGCCGCGGCGCGGGAAGATCGCGCACGAGTAGCAGATGCCCATGCCGCAGGCCATCGTCTGCTCGAAGAGCGCCTGGGCCGGTTTCCTCAGGCCGCTCTGCCGCAGCACCCCGTGCAGCGCCTCGAACATCGCGTGGGGGCCGCAGGCGAACACCTCGTCGCACCACGGCAGCAGCTCCGCGAAGGGCGCGGTGACGAGGCCGCGGCGGCCGAGCGAGCCGTCGTCGGTGGTGACGATTACCTCGACGTCGGGGGGGAGCAGCGACGGCGGGAAAATCTGCGCCTCCGTGCGGCCGCCGAGCAGCAGTGTCACCTCGCGGCCTTCGCCGGTGAGCCGGTCGGCGAGCCAGACGAGCGGGGCGCAGCCGATGCCGCCGCCGACGAGCAGCATGCGCTGCACGCGCGGCCGCGGCTCGAAGCCGCGCCCGAGCGGGCCGACGACGCGCATGCGCTCGCCCTGCTGACGCCGCGCGAGCCAGTCCGTGCCGCGGCCGACCACGTCGAAGAGCAGCGCGAACTCGGGGCCGCGCGCGCCGACGCGGGTGCGATGGATGGAGAGCGCGCGCCCGACGAGCGGGTCCGTGTGCTCGCCGATGTACGCCATCACGAACTGGCCGGGCGTGGCCGCCTGGTAGTGCGCGGGCATCGCGAGCCAGAGGATGTGCGTGTCCCCGTACAGTCGCGCGCTGGCGGTGACCTCCAGTGTGTCGCTACGCATCCGCCGGCACCCGGCCGAGCAGCAGCGTATGCACCTCGAACAGCGTCGCAGCGACGTGCGTCGCGCCGGCGGTGCGCAGTGCGTCGGGCGGGCGCGCGCCCGCGAGCGCGATGCGCAGGCCGATGCCGGCAGCGAGCGCGCAGTGCATGTCCTCGTCACGGTCGCCGACGAAGGCCGCGAAGGCGGCGCTCGCGCCATCGAGGCGCGCGAGCGCCGCGAGGGCGGGGGCGGGCGCCGGCTTCGGCGCGCCGGCGCTGTCCGCGCCGATGATGGCGGCGAAGCGCGCGGTCAGCCCCATCGCGTCGAGCTGGGCGAACGCGCCGGCCTCGACCTTGTTGGTGACGAGGGCGAGCGGGATGCGCGCCGCGGCGAGCGCGTCGAGCAGCGCGAGCGCGCCGGGGAGCGGCTGGATGTGCGGCAGCTCACGGTCGTAGTGGCGGAAGTAGGCGACGCGGATACGTTCGTGCACGGCGTCGTCGACGGCGCCGACGAGCTGCTCGACCATGCCGCGCAGCGGCGGGCCGAGCACGGCGGCCACGGCGGCGGTCGGGACGGTGTAGCCGTGGTCGGCGAGCGCGGCGGCGATGCACGCTGCGATCGGCGCCTCGGAGTCGGCGAGCGTGCCGTCGAGGTCGAACAGCACGGCGCGCGGCGGCGTGTGCGGGGCGGCGTCGTTCACACGCGTACGCCGTCGCGGTAGGTGGCGAGCGGGAGTACGGAGTGCGCGCCGGGCGCGCTCAGCGCCTGAATGGCGGCGCGCGCGGTGTCGAGCGAGGTGAAGCAGGGGATGCGCGTCTCGGTGGCGGCGCGGCGGATGTGGAAGCCGTCGCGCAGGTGGCTGGCGCGCCCGCCCTCGATGGTGTTGATCACGGCGCCGACGGTGCCGTCGCGGATCACGTCGACGACGTTGGGGTGGCCCTCGTTCAGGCGCTTGGTGACGAGCTCCACGGGGATGCCGAGCGAGCGCACGTGGAGGGCGGTGCCCTCGGTGGCGTAGAGCGGGCAGCCGGCGGCGTGCAGCGCCTCGATCAGCGGGACCGCCTCGGACTTCGTGCGGCTGGCGAGCGAGAGCAGCACGGGCGTGCCGGGGCGCACGGCGAGGTCGGCGGCGAGCAGCGCCTTGCGCACGGCGGCCGCGAACGTGAAGTCCACGCCCATTACCTCGCCGGTCGACTTCATCTCGGGGCCGAGGTACGTATCGACGCCGATCAGCTTCGCCATCGAGAACACGGGCGCCTTCACCGCTACGAGGTCGCGCGCGGGCCAGAGCCCGGGCGCGAAGCCCTGATCGTGCAGCGAGCGGCCGAGCATCACGTTCACGGCGAGCCGCACCATGGGCACGCCGGTGACCTTCGAGATGAACGGGATGGTGCGCGACGCGCGCGGGTTGGCCTCGATCACGAACACGCCGGTGCCCGCCGGGTCGACAGCGGGCGCGATCACGTACTGGATGTTGACCAGGCCGCGCACGCCGAGCGCGAGCGCCATGCGCGTGGTGTAGTCCACGATCGCGGCGGTCTGCGCGAGCGTCAGGTGCTGCGGCGGATAGACGGCCATCGAGTCGCCGGAGTGTACGCCGGCGCGCTCGATGTGCTCCATGATGCCGGGGATCAGCACGTGCTCGCCGTCGCAGATCGCGTCGACTTCCACCTCGAGGCCTTCGAGGTACTTGTCGATGAGGATCGGGCCGCTGCGCTCCTCGAGCGCGGCGGCGAAGTAGCGCGCGAGCTCGTAGCGGTCCTGCACCACCTCCATCGCGCGGCCGCCGAGCACGTACGACGGGCGCACGATCACGGGGTAGCCGACCGCGTCGGCGGTGGGGATGGCCTCGTCAAGCGTGCGTACGGCGGCGCCGGGAGGTTGCGGGATGCCGAGCGACGTGAGCACGCCCTCGAAGCGGCCGCGATCCTCGGCGAGATCGATGGAGTCGGCGGAGGAGCCGGCGATCGGCAGGGCGGCGCGTTGCAGCGCGCGCGCGAGGTTCACGGCGGTCTGCCCGCCGAACTGCACGATCGAGCGTGGCGCCTCGCCGCCGGCGGCCTCGTGCTCGAGCAGGTCGCGCACGCCCTCTTCGTCGAGCGGTTCGAAGTAGAGGTGGTCCGAGGTGTCGAAGTCGGTGGAGACGGTCTCGGGGTTCGAGTTGGCGAGGATGGCGCGCACGCCCGCGCGCTGGAGCGCGCGCGCGGCGTGCACGGAGGCGTAATCGAACTCGATGCCCTGGCCGATGCGGATCGGGCCGGAGCCGATCACCAGCACGCGCTCGCCGGGCTCAGGAGTGGCGTCGTTCTGCTCGTCGTAGGTGCTGTAGAAGTACGGCGTGACCGCCTCGAACTCCGCGGCGCAGGTGTCGACCATCTTGTAGACGGGGCGGATGTCCCACTCGTCGCGCAGCGCGCGCACCTGCTCCGGCAGGCGGTCGGCGAGCGTGGCGATGCTCGCGTCACTGAAGCCGAGGCGCTTCGCCGCGCGCAGCAGCGGTCGCGTGAGCTCCTCGCCCAGCAGGCGGCGCTCCATGGCGACGAGGCGCGCGAGCCGCTCGGTGAACCACGGGTCGATGCCGGTCGTGCGCGAGAGGTCGAGCGGGGTCGTGCCGGCGCGCAGCGCGGAGAGCAGCGCCCACAGTCGTTCGTCGGTGGCGTGCAGCGGTCGTACGCCCGCTGCCCAGCTGGGGTGCTCCCAGAGCAGCGAGCGCGCGCCGAGCTCGAGCGAGCGCAGCGCTTTTTGCAGCGCGCCCTCGAAGGTGCGGTCGATGGCCATTACTTCGCCGGTGGCCTTCATCTGCGTGCCGAGGCGGCGGTCGCCGAACGGGAACTTGTCGAAGGGCCAGCGCGGGATTTTCACGACGCAGTAGTCCAGCGCGGGCTCGAACGCGGCGCTGGTGCGGCCGGTGACGGGGTTCTGGATCTCGTCGAGGCGGCGGCCGATGGCGATCTTCGAGGCGATGCGCGCGATCGGGTAGCCGGTGGCCTTGGAGGCGAGCGCGGAGGAGCGCGAGACGCGGGGGTTGACCTCGATCACGTAGTACGGGGGCGTCGTCGCGTCCTCGGCGCCCGGCCACGGGACGATGTCGGGGCGCGGCGCGAGCGCGAACTGCACGTTGCAGCCGCCCTCGATGCCGAGCGCGCGGATGATCTTGAGCGCGCTCGTGCGCAGCATCTGGTAATCGCGGTCCGACAGCGTCTGCGAGGGCGCGACGACGATCGAGTCGCCGGTGTGCACGCCCATGGGGTCCATGTTCTCCATGTTGCAGATGGTGATGCACGTATCGGCCGCGTCGCGCATCACCTCGTACTCGAGCTCTTTCCAGCCGAGCAGCGAGCGCTCGACAAGCACCTGGCTGATCGGTGAGGCGGCGAGGCCGCCGCGTACGATCTGCTCGTACTCGTCGGCGGTGTGCGCGATGCCGCCGCCGGTGCCGCCGAGCGTGTATGCGGGGCGCACGACGAGCGGCAGGCCGAGCGTGTCGCGCGCGGTCTGTGCCTGCTCCCACGTCTCGACGATGGCGCTCTCCGGCGTCGGCTCGCCGATCGACGTGAGCAGGTCGCGAAAGAGCTGGCGGTCCTCGGCGAGGCGGATCGCGCGCAGCGGGGTGCCGAGCAGACGCACGCCGTAGCGATCGAGGATGCCCGCCTCGGCGAGCTGCACGGCGAGGTTGAGCCCGGTCTGGCCGCCGAGCGTGGGCAGCAGGCCGTCCGGGCGCTCGGCGGCGATGATGCGCTCGATCACCTCGACGGTGAGCGGCTCGATGTAGACGATGTCGGCGACGTCCTCGTCGGTCATGATCGTGGCGGGGTTCGAGTTGACGAGGACGGACGTAATGCCCTCCTCGCGCATGGCCTTGCACGCCTGTGTGCCGGCGTAGTCGAACTCCGCAGCCTGGCCGATCACGATCGGGCCGCTGCCGATGATCAGCACCTTGCGCGGGGGCGCCGATGGTGCTGCCGGGGTGCCGGGGAGCGCGTCTGCGGTCAGGCGTGGTACCCCTTCCGCGCGTTCTCGCCCAGCAGGCCGATCTCGGCGACCACGTCCACGGGCTGGTAGTGCACCTGCGGGTCGCTGGCGATGCGCGCCATCTTGATGTGCGTGACCTGCTGCTCGCCGACGGCGGCGTCGAGGTAGGGGGTGACCGCCTCGATCACGCGGCGGCGGTCGCCGAGCCCTGTGAAGAACGCAAACTCGAGCACCGGCATGTAACGGTCGCCCTCGGGGGACCAGCTCGGGTCGTAGCGCAGCGCCTCGGCGGCCTTCGGCACGCCGAGGCGGATCAGCCGGCGCGCCTCGCGGAGCACGTGCGCGTCGTCGATGCCGATGTACAGCGCGTCCTCATGCGCAGAGATGCCGCCGAAGCGGATCGGGAAGGGGTCGAGTCGGTGCAGGCGGGGCGCAGCGTTCACGTAGAAGGACTCGACCTGCGTCCAGTAGATGTCGTCGGGCTTGAGCCAGCCGAGCCGCAGCACGGTGAAGTGCAGGAACTCGTACGGCGGCAGGTCGATCTCTTCCATGCCGCGCAGCGTCTCCAGCAGCGGCTGTAGCGGATCGAGCAGCTCGGGCAGCTCGAGGCCCGTCGCCTGCACGAACCCGACGCTCTGGCGGAAGTCGAACGACAGCGCCTTGTAGACCTCCCAGTGATTGTCGGGTGGGCCGGAGCCCGCGGTGAAGGCGGCCCAATCCTGCGCGCGTCGCTCGG
>CAMDBZ010000105.1 GCA_945889565.1 Thermoflexus hugenholtzii JAD2
GGTGCGCGCCCATGCGCGCGAGGAACGGCATCTCGTCGTGGAAACGCTGGTCCAGCACGACGTCCGCCATGCGCTCCCAGAACGCGACCGGCTCGTACACGTTCTGTCGCGTGCCGACGCCCGCGATGCGCGCGTCGCCGAACGGCGCCGCCGCCGCCGCGATCACCCCGCGCTCCCAGATCGTGTCGCTATCGACGAGTGCGACGAGCTCGTGACGCGCCGCGCGAATCCCGCGCGCGAGCGCCGGACGCTTGCCCGGCTCCGCCGTGACGATCAGCTCGCACGCCACGCCCGTCGACTCTGCGGCGACGCGCCGGAAGATCTCCATGCACGCCGCGTCGCCATGGTCGATGACCGCGATGATCTCCGCGGGCCGCTCCGCGATCCAGCTGCGCAGCGCCGCCTCGAAGGCCTCCGCGCCTTCGCGGTACACCGGCACCACCAGGCTCACGGGCGGCGGCGCGGCCAGCGGCGCGCGTGGCCGGTACAGCGCCGCGGGAATGCGCTTCAGCAGCCACACCGTCCACCGCCAGACGCCGATCACGCCCAGCGGCAGGTAGATGGCCCAGGCCTCCGGCAGCACGCCCCCCATGAGCGCCGGTCGCCGGCTACGCCCGCGCGGGCGCGGTCGCGCCGCCCGTGCGCACCGGCGCGATGCCGCGCTGCCGCGCCAGCGGCGACTCCCACTGCACGAGCTCTGCGACGCGCTCGTTGACGTCGATCACCGAGCGCAGCAGCTCCATCGACAGCCCCAGGCTGCGCGCGAACGCGTAGAACGCCACCGTGTCCTTCGGCAGGCAGGCCCCACCGTACGGGTACCCGCCCTTGATGCCGTACGCAGGGTTCCAGCTCGCCTCGGCCGACTGCGCCGCCGCGGCCATCACCTCGTTGCCGTCGATGCCGAGCCGCCGGCACGCGAGCCAGAGCTCGTTCGTGAAGCTGATCTTGGTCGCGTTCAGCAGGTTGCTCGCGTACTTGATCATCTCGGCCGTCGTGAAGTCCGTGACGACTACCTCGACGTCCGGGAGCGCCGCCGCGTACAACGCGCGCAGCGCCGCCAGCCCGCGCTCGTCCTCCGCGCCGATCACGACCAGCCACGGCTTCAGGAAGTCCTCCAGCGCGCACGCCTCGCGCAGGAACTCGGGGTTGTAGCAGACGCTGAAGTCGCGCCCGAAGGTGAGCCCGGACTCCTCCTCCAGCAGCGGAATGGTGATGTTCGCCGTCGTACCGGGAGGCGCCGTGCTGCGCATGACGATCACCGGGTACTCGCCCAGCGCGAGCCGGCGTGCCGCGGTGCGCGCCGCCGCGCGCAGCGCGTCGATGTGGATGTGGCCGTCGACGGTCGGAGTCGACACCGACACGAACGTCAGGTCGGTGTGCACGCGCTCGAGCTCGTCCGGCGCGAACGCGCGCTCGCCCCGCTCGCGGAGCGTCGCCAGCACCGCCGCGTCGCGGTCGCAAAACACGATGTCGTGGCCCCACTCGGCGAGCCCGCGGCCCGTCGCCTGCCCGACTACGCCCGAGCCGATGATCGCGATCGTTGCCACCAGGTCGCCTCCAACCCCGCATCTCGACATTCGTGTCCCGCCGAACGCACGTTCGCATACGCGAACGACGACGTTCGGCGCCACGAGGTATGACGGCCCGTAAGGCGAATCCAGTACAGCCGAACGATGAAACCGCGTACAGGCGAACCCCTACGGGAACCCCCTACGCGCAACAGGACGACGTCGCGTCGCTTACGCTTCCGCCCGCGCGACCGAAATGATCCCGCGGATCGCCTCGAGCCGGGACATCAGCCGCGCCACCTGCGTGCGCCCCTGTGTCTCCAGCGTGAGGTGCACGGTGGTCGTGCGGTCGTCGTGCTCCTGCGTGCGCACGCCCACCATGTTGACGTTCTCCGCGGCCACGAGCGTGCTCACGTCGCGCAACAGGCCCACGCGATCCCACGCGTGCACCAGCACCGCAGCCGTGTACAGATCGCCGGCCGGGCCCCAGTCGCACTCCACGAGCCGCTCGGCCTCCACCTGCCGGCGCACGTTCACGCAATCGCGACGGTGCACCGTGACGCCGCGCGAACGCGTGATGAAGCCGATGATGCCGTCGCCCGGCAGCGGCCCGCAGCAGCGCGCGAGCACGACGTGCAACCCCGACTCACCCAGAACGTGCACCCCGCCCGACGCCTTGCGCTCACGCCGCACCGGCGTGTCGTCGACGGCAGCTGCGGGTGGCGCCGGCGGCGCGTGCTCCGCGAGTCGCTGCGCGAGCGACTGCAGCGACACGTCCCCGTACCCGACCGCCGCGAGCATGTCGTCGAGCGAGTCGTAGCCGAGTTGCGTCGCCAGCCCCGCGGGCACGTCCGCGACGCCGAGCTTGCGTCGCTCGCGCTCGAGCAGCTCCTTGCCGCGCGCGATGTTGTCGCCGCGCGCCGCGCGCCGGAACCACTGCCGCACCTTCTGCCGCGAGTGACTGGATCCGAGATACCCGAGCGTGGGGATCAGCCAGTCGCGCGAAGGCCCGCGGTCCGCGCGCCCGCGCAACACCTCCACAACGTCGCCCGTGCGCAACCGCGTCGCCAGCGGCACGAGCCGCCCGTTCACGCGCGCGCCCACACAGTGATGCCCGAGGTCCGTGTGCACCCGGTACGCGAAGTCGATCGGTGTGCTGCCCGCCGGCAGCACGCGCACGTCGCCGCGCGGCGTGTACACGAATACCTGGTCGCGAAACACATCCGTCTTCACGGACTCGAGGAAGTCGTCCGTCCCGGACGCTTCCTGCTGCCACTCGATCAGGTGGCGCAGCCACGCGAGCCGC
The DNA here is from genome assembly GCA_945889565.1 of Thermoflexus hugenholtzii JAD2. Taxonomy (GTDB): domain Bacteria; phylum Chloroflexota; class Dehalococcoidia; order UBA2979; family UBA2979; genus SHYP01. Next base: position 2,815 of record CAMDBZ010000105.1, read on the forward strand.
TCCTCGTACTGGTGGTCGCGCTTGCGTGGCTCTTCCTTGTACTGCCAGTGCGCCGCCACGCCGTACTCGGCCAGTTCGTGCATCTCGTGCGTGCGGATCTGTACCTCGAACGGATGCGCACCCGGCCCCATGACGCTGGTGTGCAACGACTGGTACAGCGACTGTTTCGGGCTCGCGATGTAGTCGTCGAAGCCGCCCGGCAACGGCAGCCACGTCTGGTGCACGATGCCGAGCGCGTTGTAGCAGTCCGCCACCGAATCGACGAGCACACGCACCGCGATCAGATCGTGGATCTGGTCCAGCGTCTTCCCGTCCAGCGCGTAGCGCACCATCTTGTTGCGGATCGAGTACAGGTGCTTGACGCGCCCCGCCACGTCGGCCGCCACGCCCGCGGCAGCCAGCGCCTCGCGCAGCTCGTGCTCCACGCGGCGCACGAAGCGCTCACGCTCGGTGCGCCGCCCCGCCACCAGCTCGGACACCCGCGCGTACTCCTGTGGCTCGAGATAGCGGAACGCGAGGTCTTCGAGCTCCCACATGAACTGCCAGATGCCGAGGCGGCTCGCCAGCGGCGCGTAGATGTCCATCGTCTCGCGCGCGATCGCCTGCTGCCGTGGCTCCGCCAGGAACTCCAGCGTGCGCATGTTGTGCAGCCGGTCCGCGAGCTTGAGGATGACGACGCGCACATCCTCCGCCATCGCCACGAACATCTTGCGCAGCGTCTCGGAGTCCGCGCTGGAGCGCGCCGCCCCGCCCACCGGCGCCGGCCCCATCGTGCTGATTTTCGTCGCCCCGTCGACGAGCCGCGCCACGTCGGCGCCGAACCGCCGCGTCAGCTCCTCGCCCCCCACGCCGCAGTCCTCGATGACGTCGTGCAGCAGCGCCGCCGCCACCGTGGCCGCGTCCATGCGCAGCTCGGCGACCAGGTGCGCCACGGCGATCGGGTGGGTGATGTAGGGGTCGCCGGACTGGCGCAGCTGCCCCTCGTGCGCCTGCGTCGCGAAGTCCAGCGCCGCGCGCACCGCCTCCACCCGGTCGTCCGGGAGGTAGCTCGCCAGGGCGACCAGCAGCGACTGCACGTCAGCGGGGGTCTCGCGGGAGACGACCATCCTTGCGATAACGTAACACGCCCGCCCCACGACCACAGCCGCAACCCCCGCCTGGCACGACCTGACGCTGTACGAACACATGTTTCACGTGAAACACTCCGCGCGCCGCACCCACCCAGCGCGGCCCGCTGCCGGACAACCCGCGCGCCCCGTAGACTCCCCGTATGGCCGACTCCAAGGCGCCCCGCGCCCCCCGCGGTATGCACGACCTGCTGCCCGAGGATGCCGCGCTCTGGCGCCACGTCCGCGACACCGCCGAACGCGTCGCACGGCTGTTCGACTACCGCCAGCTCCAGACCCCGCTCGTCGAGGACGCCGCCGTCTTCCTCCGCACCGTCGGCGACGAAAGCGACATCGTCGCCAAGGAGATGTACGTCTTCGAGGACCGCGGCGGCGACCGCCTCGCGCTCCGCCCGGAGGGCACCGCCGCCGTCTGCCGCGCCTACCTGGAGCACGGCATGGGCAGCCGCCCGCAGCCCGTGCGCCTCTACTACTTTGGCCCGATGTTCCGCTACGACCGCCCGCAGGCCGGGCGCTACCGCCAGCTCTGGCAGTTCGGCGTCGAGTGCATCGGCGACCCCTCCCCCGCCGCCGACGTCGAGGTGATCGAGCTCCAGCGCACGCTCTACGCCGAGCTCGGCCTGGGCGACCTCGTGCTGCGCATCAACTCGATCGGCACCGCCGAGACGCGGCACCGCTACGTCGAGCTGCTGCGCGAGCACTTCCGCCCGCACGTCGCGACGCTCTCCCGCGACTCGCAGCGGCGCTTCGAGACGAACGTGCTGCGCATCCTCGACTCAAAGGAGGACGCGACGCACCCGGCCGTGCAGGGCGCGCCGAGCATCCTCGACCACCTCGAGCCGGACGACGCGCAGCACTTCGCCGCAGTGCGCGCGCTGCTCGACGCGCTCGACGTGCGCTACGAGGTCGACCCGCGCATCGTGCGCGGCCTCGACTACTACGCGCGCACGGTCTGGGAGTTCGAGCCGGCCGGCGGCGGCGGCCAGTCGACCGTCGGCGCGGGCGGCCGCTACGACGGGCTGATCGAGCTGCTCGGCGGCCCGCACACCCCCGGCACCGGCTTCGCCACCGGCATCGAGCGCACCATGCTGAACCTCCGCGAGCGCGGCGCCGCGACCCCCGACCCGGCCGTCGACGTGTACACCGCGCCGCTCGGCGACGCAGGCCACGTCGCCACGCTCCGCCTCGCCCGCGAGCTGCGCGCCGCGGGGCTCGCGGTGCGCCTCGGCCTGCCCGGCCGCGGCCTGCGCGCCCACTTCCGCGCCGCCGAGTCGGCCGCCGCCCGCTACATCGCCATCATCGGCGACGACGAGGCGGCCCGCGGCGTGGTCCAGTTCAAGCCGCTGACGCCCGGCGGCGAGCAGCGCGAGCTTAGCCTCGGCGACGCGATCGAGGAGCTGCGAAGCGCGCACTAGCGAGGGTTCCCTGCCGATGCATCAACACCGCGTTATCGCCCTCTGCTGCGTGCTCACGGTCGCACTCGCGTCGTGCGACGATGACGCGCCCGCAGACGCCACGGCGCCGACCGCAGCAACGACCGCGGGCGCGATCGCCCCCGACCGCACCGCTACGAGCAGCGCCACCGCAGCGCCCACGCCGTTCGTCCCGAGCCCCGGCGCGCGCACCATCTCCGGGCTGTTCGACGAGCCGCGTCCGGCCCCCGCCGATCGACAGCTCGCGCTGCCCACGCCGCCCCCGTCCCCGTACCCCGCGCAGAGCGAGTTCGAGCTCGTGCTCTACGACACACAGACCGGCGACCGGAACGCGCTCGGCCCGGGATCGCTGCCGGACTTCTCGCCGGACGGGCGCCATCTCGCCTGGACGGCGCCGGCGCCGGAGGGCCAGGATCTGTGGGTGCTGGAACTGGAGACGATGCGACAGCAGTCGCTTGGCCCGGCACGGCTGGCGCGCTGGATCGATGCTCGCACGCTGATCGCGTACCTCCCCGGCGGGAACGAGCTCGAGCGTGTGGCTGCGGACACTGGCGCGAGGTCGTTCCACGACGGCGCGAACTTCAACCCGGTCGAGCGGCCGGTTGAGGCCGGGGAGTTCCGGCTGGAGCGCCTGGGGCAGCAGGACTACAGGCGGCAGGAAGATTACCCGTTCTGGCGGTCCGCATTCCGCGTGACCGACCTCACGGGGCACCTCGCGCCGCTTGAGTTCGAGGCGTTCCGGGCAGTGCTGGCGGACGACGGCACGCTGGCGCTCGCGGCGGTGCCGGCGACCACGACGAAGCCGCCGGCGCAGGGGCCGCACGTCGAGTCGGGCGACTCGAACGTGTTCCTCGTCGATCCGGCCACGGGCGTCGCCTCGTTCGTCGCGACGTCGCGCGCC
>CAMDBZ010000106.1 GCA_945889565.1 Thermoflexus hugenholtzii JAD2
CGGCAGCACGGAGTCGATGAACTCCATGCAATGGCGCAGGTAGGCGTCCGGCGAGCGCAGGTAGGCCGCGCAGTGGCCCACTCCGGGCACCGCCCATACCTCGACCCGCCGGGTCAGCGCGGCGCCCGCGATGTTGAGCGTATGCGCGAGCGGCACCAGGCGGTCCGCCTTGCCGTGGATGAACAGCAGCGGGATCTCCGGCATGCGCGTGATCGCCCGCAGCGGCTGCGCCGCGTCGGCGTCCGCGCCGAAGAAGCGTCGCGCGAAGCGCAGCGCCAGGCGAAACGTCGGCCCGGGCACCGCCGCCCAGCGCCGCCGCAGGTACGCGCGCGCCGTCGTGAACGGCGAGTCGACGATCGCCGCATCGACCTCGAGGCCCTCGGCGAGCGCGCAGATCGTCAGCGACGCGCCCAGGCCGAAGCCGTGCAACACCACCGGCAGTCCTGAGGCGCGCTCGCGGGCGTAGCCCACTGCCGCCGCCACGTCCTGCTGCTCCAGCGCGCCGAAGTGATCGCGCGCCCCGCCGGACTCGCCGCGGCCCCGCAGGTCGAACGCCATCACGTGAAAGCCACGCCGCAGGTAGTCCCGCTGCAGCATGAACAGCCCGCAGCGCCGATCCGCGCGTGTGCCGTCCGCGTCGTGCGCCAACACGACTGTTCCGCGCGCGCCGGGCGATTCGAGGTACCAGCCGCGCAGCAGCGTGCCGTCGTCTGCCTCGAACTGCACCTCTTCATAACGCAGGCCGAGGTCGCCGGGCGTGCCCTCCACGCGCCGGCGCTTCGATCGCGTGAACAGCTCCGCGCAGTACAGCGCCGCGAGCACGTGCGCACACACCAACGCGATCACGGCAAGCACGATCAGCCACACCATCGCCGTTCACGCCTCCCTGCGCCCGCCGCTCGCCGCACTGTATCGGCTGCAGCACGCACGCGACAAGCGCATCTACGCGGCGTTCGTCAGGTTGTCGACAACGCACGCGCACACATCGGCGGGGTTATGTCCCCGCGCCGGCGATCGCGGCCAGCGTGAGCGTGACGACACCGAATGCGATGAACGTCCACGCAGCGACGCGGCGCAGCATGCGCGCGGAGATGCGCGATCGCAGCTGCCGGCCCGCCACGATCGCGATGGCGTCGCCGGCTACCATGCCGAGCGTCGCGCCCGCCCACACGCCGAGTTGCGCCGCTCTGCGCTCCAGGCTCGCGAGCGAGATGGCCGCGACCTGCGTCTTGTCGCCGAGCTCCGCGACGAAGAACGACGCCGCGAGCGCGACGATCGTCGCGAAGGCGCCTCGGCGCAGGAGGGAGTCGGCCAGCTCCTCGGAGTCGTCGCCGCGCAGCGACCACGCGCCAAAGCCGATGAACAGCAGCCCCGACGCGATCGCGACGACGCCATCCGGCAGCGCCGCGCCCGCGATGCTGCCCCCGAGGACCGCGAGCCCCATGATGGCCGTCGCCTCCAGGGCAATCGCCGTCAACACCCACCACGCCGGATAGCGCGCGCCGAGCGAGAGCGCGAGCAGCATCGACTTGTCCCCGAGCTCCGCGATGAACACGAGCACGAACGCCGTCGCGAACGCGTCGATCATCGGCGCTGACAGCGCGGGCAGAAGTGCGTGCCGCGGCCCGCGACGCGCGTCTTCTCGATGGTGGCGCCGCAGCGCTCGCACGGCTCACCCTCGCGGCGGAACACGTGCACGTGTACGTGGTGCCAGCCCGCGGCGCCGAGCCCGTCGCGGTAGTCCGAGAACGACGACCCGCGATGCTCGAGCGACGCCGTGAGCGTCTCGCGCAGCGCCGCGTACAGCCGCGCCACGCGTCGCGGTCCCAGCTCGCACGCCGGCGTGCGCGGGTCGATGCGCGCGATCCAGCACGCCTCGTCCGCGTAGATGTTGCCGACGCCCGCACATACCGCCTGGTCGAGCAGCGCCGCCTTCACCGCCACGCCGCGTCGGGCGAGCGCCTGTCGCAGCCACGCCGCGGAGCACTCGGCGCTCAGCGCGTCGGGGCCGGTGTGCGGCATCGCCTCGCGCGCGTCCTGCACGACGTGCCACGTCGCGAACTTACGCATGTCGCGCAGCCGCAGCGAGCTCCCATCGTCGAGGTCCACGCGCGCGCGCTCGAAGCGCTCCGCCACGTCCGCCTGTCCCGTGTGCACGAGTGACCCCGTCATGCGCAGGTGCAGCACCCAGCTGCGGCCGTCGTCGAGGCGCGCCACGAGGTACTTGCCATGCCGGTCCAGCGCCTCGATGCGACGTCCGACCAGCGCGCGCTCAAGTGCTCGCGGAGCGTGCGTCACAGCGAGGCGCTCGGCGCCGGGGTGGATACGCACGGCCGTGATCGTGCGGCCCACCAGCAGCGGCGAGAGGTCGCGGCGAATCGTCTCGACCTCCGGCAGCTCAGGCATCGGCCTCCGCGGCGCACCGCACCGCACCGGGCGTCACCGCGCCGCCTCCATCTCGCCCCACGACGTGCCGGACTTCTCGTCGAGGTCGAGCGGGACGTCGAGCGGGAGCGACGGCATCAGCCGCCGCGCGATCGCGCGTACGTCGTCCAGCTCCTCGCGCGGCAGCTCGAAGATCAGCTCGTCGTGCACCTGCAGCACCATGCGTGCGAGCTTGCCCGCGGCGCGCCGTTCCAGCAGCTCCGCATCGATGCGGTTCATCGCGATCTTGATGATGTCGGCGGCGGTGCCCTGGATCGGCATGTTGATCGCGATGCGCTCGGCGGCCATGCGCCGGTTGTGGTCCGTCGATCGCAGTTCGGGGATGTATCGCCGCCGGCCGCTCAGCGTCTCCGCGTAACCCAGCTGGCGCGCCTCCGCGACCGTGCGCTCCCGCCACTGCGCCACCGCCGGATACGCCTCGAAGTACGCGCTGATGAACGCCTCGGCCTCGGCCCGCGGGATGCGCTCGCGCGTCGACAGGCCGAACGCCGTGAGCCCATACAGCACGCCGAAGTTGAACACCTTCGCGCGCCGGCGCATCTCCGGCGTGACGCGCTCCAGTGGCACGCCGAACACGCTCGACCCCGTCGCGCGGTGGATGTCGAGGCCCTCGAGGAAGGCGCGCCGCAGGCCCTCGTCGCCCGAGACGTGCGCGAGCACGCGCAACTCGATCTGCGAGTAGTCGAACGAGAGCAGCACCGGGTCCGCCCCGCACCCGCGCGCGACGAACGCGCGTCGCACAGCGTTGCCGATCTCCGTGCGCACCGGGATGTTCTGCAGGTTCGGATCGTTCGAGGACAGTCGCCCCGTCGCCGCCGTGACCTGCGAGAACACGGTGTGCACGCGCCCGGTGCGCGGGTTGACTTGCTGCGGCAGTGTGTCGACGTAGGTCGATTTGATCTTGGTGAGCTCGCGCCACTGCAGGACGGCGTCCACCGCGGGGTGCACGTCGCGCAGCGCCTCCAGCGCGTCGGCGTCGGTCGTCCAGCCCGTCGCCGTCTTGCGCGTGCGCGGCAGGCCGAGCTCCTCGAACAGCACGAGCGAGAGCTGCTGCGGCGAGCCGATCTGGAACTCGTGGCCCACCGCCTCGTACACCGCGCGCTCCGCCGCGGCGATGCGTTCGACGAGCGTCGCGCCGAGCTCGTGCAACGCGTCGACGTCGATCGCGATGCCCCAACGCTCCATCCGCGCCAGCACGGGGATGTGCGGCAGGTCGATCTCCGCGAACACGCCGTCGACGTGCGTCGCCGCGAGCTCCGGCGCGAGCGCGTCCGCGAGCCGCAGCGCGAGGTCGGCGTTGCCCGCGGCGTACGGCGCGCACTGGGCCGGGTCCGTCTGCGCGAACGTGATCGCCTTGCGGCCCGTCCCCAGCAGCGTCTTCGGGTCGACGAGCTCGTGGCCGAGCCGGTCGAACGCGAGCCCGCGCACGGTCACGTTCGCGTCCCCGAGCAAGTAGGCGGCGATCATCGTGTCGAAATCGAGCCGCTCGACCCAGCAGCCGCCGCGCGCCTCGGCGAGTGCGAGCAGCGCGTTCTTGCCGTTGTGCGCCACCAGCCGGAACGCGGGGTCCGCGATCACGGGCCCGAGCGCCGCCAGCACCTCGTCCTGCCCGCACTGGAACGGCGCCGGCGTGCCCTCGTCGCCCAGCAACGGCGCCTGCGTGTGCCCGAACGGGATGTACCAGCCCTGCCCCGCCTCGACGCTCAGGCCGATGCCGACGAGGCAGTCCGCCGCGCGCATCGGGTGCGCGGCGTCGGCGACCAGCTCGATCGCGGCGCGGCCGCGCGTACGCAGCGCTGCGGCCACCGCGGCGAGGCGCTCCGCGGTCGTCACGACTTCGTACGCGCCGGCGAGCGCGGGCGGGGCGGCCGACGCGGCGCGCGGCTCCGCGAACGGCGGGTCGGCAACGTGCTCCGGCAGCCGCGAGACCAGCGAGCGGAACTCGAGCTCGCGGAATAGTTCCAGCACCGCCTCGCGGTCGTAGTCGCGTACCGCGGCCGGCTCGAGGTCGAGCGTGACGCTCGGCACGTCGCACACGATCGTCGCGAGGTGCTTCGACTGGCGCGCCGCGTCCTCGCCCTCACGCAGCGCCTTCTGCGCGCGCGCCGGCGCGACCTCGTCGAGGTGCTCGATCATTGCCTCGACGCTCCCCCACTGCTCGATGAGCGCCGCCGCCCCCTTCTCGCCGATGCCGCGCACGCCCGGGATGTTGTCCGACGTGTCGCCGACGAGCGCCTTGTAGTCCACGATCTGGCGCGGCCCGAAGCCCCAGCGCTCGCGCACGCGCGCCTCGTCGTACAGCACGTAGTCGCGCTGGTACGGCCGGTACATGTACACCTGCACGCCCGACTGCACGAGCTGGATCAGGTCGTTGTCGAGCGTTACCACCACCACGTCGAGCCCGCGCGCCACCGCCTGCGTGGCGAGCGTGCCCACGACGTCGTCGGCCTCGAACCCCGCGGCCTCGATGATGGGGATGCGGAACGCCTCCAGCAGCTCGCGCACGCGCCCGAGCTGCGGACGCAGGTCGTCCGGCATCGCGACCCGGGTCGCCTTGTACGTGTCCGTCACCTCGTGCCGGAACGTCGGCTCCGGCCCATCCCAGGCCGCGATCACGTACGTCGGCTGCAGCTCCGCGAGCACGTGCAGCAGGCTATTGGCGTACCCGAACACGGCAGCCACCGACTCGCCCGTGCGCCGCACCGTCAACACGTCGCGCAGCGCGAAATACGAGCGGTAGATGATGCCGTGCGAATCGAGCAGCACGAGCAGCGGGCGTTCGCGAACAGCGGCCACGCCCGCAGTATAGTCGGCCCGTCGGTGAGAGCCTCCCCACACCGCGACGCCGGCGCATGGCGAGCAAGGTTGGCCCGTGATCGGCCCGGCAACCACGTGGTGGCTCTGGCGCACTGCCTGGCGCGGCGAGCGCGGCGTGCGCGCCGCCACCCCGCTCGCCGCGCTCGTGCTGGCCGCCGCGCTCGCCGCCGCCCCGCAGTTCGCCGAGGCAATGCGCGAGCTCGCGCTCTCGACGGCGCTCGCCACGCGCCCGCCCGCGCAGCCGGACTTGCGCCTCACCCTGGCGGGCGTCCCGCTCGACGGGCTGCCCTACCAGTCCGCCGCCGCGGACCTCGACCAAGCCGCGCGCGACGTGCTCGGCGAGTCGCCCGTCGACCAGCTACGCACGATCACCACCGACCCGCTGCTGATCGCGGCGCCCTCCGGCGCGCGCCCAGACGAGCAGGTCGCGCCAGCACCGCGCGCCGTGCTGCGCGCGCGCGCCGGGCTGGAGACACGCGTCAGTTACCGCGCCGGGCAGCGCGTGCCGGGCATCACCGGCCTGCCTGAGCTGGTGCAGGTCGCCGTCGCGAGCGAGACGGCGGCGCGCCGCGGTCTCACCGTCGGGCGACGGCTCGTGCTACACCCGAGCTGGAACGTCGACGCCGCTCCGGTCACCGTCGAGATCGCGGCGATCATCGAGCCGGCCGACCCGGGCGACGCGTACTGGCAGGGCGACGCCGCGCTCGCGCTCGACGGACCCGAGGCCGCCGAGGCGCCGCTCGTGCTGCACGTGCCGGAAGCCACGCTGTTCGGCGCGCTCGCCGCGCTGCTGCCGGACGCCGCCGCCACGCTCGAGTCGACCTACCGGCTCGGCACCGCGCCCACGCCCGCCACCGCCGAGCCGATGCGCGCGCAGCTCGGCTCGCTCGCCGCGCGGCTCGCGGCGGCGGACCGCCCGGCCACCGTCGACGCGCCGCTCGCGCACGTGCTCGCGCAG
>CAMDBZ010000107.1 GCA_945889565.1 Thermoflexus hugenholtzii JAD2
CCGCCGGCGTTCGTGGCCGGGTTGCTCACGGTGGTCGTCGGCCACCCAGGCGGCGGCCCCGTCGCGATAAACCTCCCGTTCGACACTGTCAGTGTCGCGCTGCAGCCGTAGGTCGCTGCGGGCGCGCTACTTCGGCACGCCCTCCGTCGTCGGGGCGCGGGCGTCGCGCTCGGCGGTGAGGCGGGCGATGAGGTCGGCGAGGGGGGTGGCGCCGAGGTCGCCGCCGGTGCGGGTGCGGACGGCGACGGTGTGTTGCTCGGCCTCGCGGTCGCCGACGACGAGCATGTAGGGGACTTTCTGGAGCTGGGCGTCGCGGATCTTGGCCTGCATGCGCTGGCTCGAGCCGTCGACCTCGGGGCGGAGGCGGGCGGCGCGGAGGGCGGCGCCGACCTCCTGTGCGTAGGGGAGGTGGCGGTCGGCGATGGGGATGACGGCGGCCTGGACGGGGGCGAGCCAGAGCGGGAGCGCGCCGGCGTAGTGCTCGATGAGCACGCCGACGAAGCGCTCGACGGAGCCGAGCAGGGCGCGGTGGATCATGAACGGGCGGTGCTCTGCGCCGTCTTCGCCGATGTAGCTCAGCTCGAAGCGCTCGGGCAGGTTGAAGTCGAACTGGACGGTGGAGCACTGCCAGGGGCGGCCGAGCGCGTCGTGCAGGACGATGTCGATCTTCGGGCCGTAGAACGCGCCGCCGCCCTCGTCGATGCCGTGCTCGAGGCCGGCGCGTTCGAGCGCGCGGCGTAGCGAGGCTTCGGCACGCGCCCAGTCCTCGTCGCGGCCGACGGACTTCTCGGGGCGGGTGGAGAGGTTCGCGGTGAAGCGCTCGAAGCCGAAGGTGCGCAGCGTGGCGAGCACGAACTCGACGATGGCGACGACTTCGTCCTCGACTTGCTCGGGGGTGACGAAGAGGTGGGCGTCGTCCTGGGTGAAGCCGCGCACGCGCAGCATGCCGTGCAGCGTGCCGGAGCGCTCGTAGCGGTAGACGGTGCCGAGCTCCGCGAAGCGCAGCGGCAGCTCGCGGTAGGAGCGCAGGCGGTCGCCGTAGATCTGGATGTGGAACGGGCAGTTCATCGGCTTGACGTAGAAGGGCTGGCCGTCGACGTCCATGGGCGAGTACATGCTGTCGGCGTAGAAGTCGAGGTGGCCGGAGCGTTCCCAGAGCGTGGCGCGGCCGATGTGCGGGGTGAAGACGATGTCGTAGCCGGCGTCGAGGTGCTGCTCGCGCCAGAAGTCCTCGATGGCGAGGCGCAGGCGGCCGCCCTTGGGGTGCCAGTAGATGAGGCCGGGGCCGTATTGCTCGTGGGTGCTGAAGAGGTCCAGCTCGCGGCCGAGGCGGCGGTGGTCGCGGCGGCCGGCTTCCTCGACGGATTCGAGGTAGGCGTCGAGCTCGGCCTGGGTGGGGTAGAGCGCGCCGTAGATGCGCTGGAGCATCGGGCGGTGCTCGTCGCCGCGCCAGTACGCGCCGGCGGAGTGGGTGAGCGTGAACGCGCCGAGCTGGCCGGTGCGCTCGGTGTGGCCGCCGCGGCAGAGGTCCTGGAAGTCGCCGTGGACGAAGTGGCCGACGGTGGGCTCCGTGATGTCATCGATCAGCTCGAGCTTGTAGGGCTGATCGGCAAAGACGCGGCGTGCCTCGTCTTTGGGGATCTGGCGGCCGGTGATCGGTACGTCGCGGGCAACGGAGGCGTGCATGCGCGCCTCGAGGTCGCGCAGGTCGTCGGGGGTGAGGGGGCGGGGCAGATCGAAGTCGTAGTAGAAGCCGTGTTCGATGGGCGGGCCGATGGCGTACTTCGCGTCCGGGAAGAGCTCAAGCACGGCCTCGGCGAGCACGTGGGCGGCGGAGTGGCGCATGCGGAAGAGCTGCTCTTCGGGCGGCAGCTCGGCGAAGGGGGGCTCGGCGTGCTCGCTCGGGGCGGCGGTCATGGCTGGCTCCTGGCTCGGCGCTTGGGAAGGAGCGTACCGCTGCGCGGCGGCACGGGGGAGCGGGCGGGCGCCTGAGCGGGGCGAGGGAGCCCTCACCCCCCGGCCCCCCCTCCCCGCGAGGCGGGGCGAGGGGGAGACCGAACGGGGGTCGGGGCGGCGCGCGTTGGAGGCGGGCGGGCGCGTGAGCGGGAGCCCTCACCCCCCGGCCCCCTCCTCGCGAGGCGGGGCGAGGGGGAGATCGGACGGGGGTCGGAGCGGCGCGCGTTGGGGGCGGGCGCGCGCGGGCGCGTGCGACACTGCGGCGCGTGAATCGTCGGCGTGTGGTCGTCGCGGCGGTCGGGGCTGTCGCGGCGCTGTACTACGCGGCGTGCAGCCTGCTGTTGCACTACTCCTTCCACTCGAACGGGTGGGACCTGGGGCTCATCCACCAGGTGGCCTGGAACACGGGCGAGGGGCGCTGGTTCGCGTACTCGTTCCGGGACATGTCCTACTCCGGGGACCACTGGCAGCCGGTGGTGGTGCTGCTGGCGCCGCTCGGTTGGGTTGGGGAGCGGGTCGGTGGGGGGCCGACGCCGCTGCTGCTGGCGCAGGCGCTCGCGCTCGGGGGGGCGGTCGTGCCGTTGTACGCGGCGGCGCGAGCACTGGCGGGCGAGCGGGTGGCGTGGGGCGCGGTGACGGCGTACGTGCTGAGCCTCGGCGTGGCGCGCGCGGTGGCGTTCGACTTCCACACGGAGGCGTTTGCGCCGCTGCTGGCGTTCGGCGCGCTGTGGGCGCTGGCCGCCGGGCGGCGGCCGTGGTTCGCCGCGGCGGTGGTCGGGGCGCTACTGCTGCGGGAGGACGGGGTGCTGCTCGCGCTCGCGCTGTGCTGGGTCGCGTGGTTGGCGTTCGGCTGGCGGCGCGCGCCCGCGGCGCTGGCAGCGGCGTCGCTTGGGTACGCCGGGTGGGTGTGGCTGTGGCTGATCCCGCGCTACCGGGGGGATGAGCCCAATCCGTTCGTGGAGCGGTACGGGTACCTCGGGGACGGCGTGGGCGAGGTTGTGCTCCACCTCGTGACGCGTCCTGGGCTCGCATTCGAGCAGCTGGCGCAGCGCGGCCCGCTGGAAGCGCTCGCGCTGGTGCTGCTGAGCGGGGCGCTGCTGCCGTTGCTGGCGCCGCGGCTGCTGCCGGCGCTGGCGCTCGTGGTGGCGCCGTCGTTGCTGTCGCAGCACGGGCCGCAGGGGGCGTTGCAGCTGCACTACATGGTCGTGCCGCAGGCGGTGGCGATCGTGCTGGCGGTGGTGGCGCTGCGCGGCCCTGGCGGGTGGGTCTGGCGGCGCGGAGCCGCCGTCGGGGTGGCGTGGGTGGGCGTGGCGCTGGTGGTGTTCGCGGCGCGGTCGCCGCTGCCGCCGTCGTTCGCCGCTGAGCCGGGGCGGTTCGCGGTGGACGCGCACGCGCGCGTGGCGCGCTCGTTCGTAGGCGCCGTGCCGGCGGGCGCGACCGTCAGCGCGCAGTCGCCGTTCGTCGCGCACCTTGCGGCGCGGGAGCGGATCTACCAGTTCCCGCGGGTGCTGGACGCGGCGTACGTGCTGCTGGACGCCTACGGGCCGATCCCGCGGGACGACCTTGATGCGGGCTACGAGGCGTGCCGCGCGGCGCTGCCGTGGCTGGGGTTCGAGCTGGTGCGGGAGGAGGACGGCATCACGCTGTGGCGCAGAGCGCGCGAGGCGGAGCGGGTGCGCGAGGTCGAGGTGTGGTGTTCGGGGCAGCGCGACTGAGCTGCGCGTTTGAGTGGTAGGAGTGCGCTGATGGCGTGCTGTGGTGGGCGATACTGGGTTCGAACCAGTGACCTCTGCGATGTCAACGCAGCGCTCTAACCAACTGAGCTAACCGCCCACAGCGGACATCGAGCGTATCGCCGTGCGCGAAACGGCGTCAACGGCTGTACGCACTCGGGACTGTGGATATTCGTTGACACGTGATCAGGCGCCTGCTAATGTCCCGCCCCACAGCCGGGGAGTGGCGGTCGCGCGGGCGGTCGCTATGCTTGACCGGTTGGTGAACGGTGGGCCTCTAGCTCAATGGTAGAGCAGCTGACTCTTAATCAGCCGGTTCAGGGTTCGAGTCCCTGGGGGCTCACCAACCGCACTCGCCAACTGCAGTATGGTCCGGGAGCGCGGGGTGCAGGCTAGGGGGTCCCGGAAGGGACACCCGCCCGCGGAATGAACCGGGAGTGTTGCCGAGCCGACGGGGAAGTGTCGGAATTGGCAGACGAGCATGATTTAGGATCATGTGCCGCAAGGCGTAGGAGTTCGAGTCTCCTCTTCCCCACCAGTGTCGGACGGCTCGCGGGCATGCTCGGGAGTTGCCCGGAGCCAGCGGGAAGAACGCTCGAGATTCTGTCAGCCCGGGGGGGCCAATGGCGAAGCTGCTGGAAGTAAAGAACCTGCGCACCTACTTCTATACGGAAGAGGGAGTGGTGCGGGCTGTCGACGGCGTCAGCTGGGACCTCGAAGAGGGCGAAACGCTGGGGCTCGTTGGCGAGTCTGGCAGCGGCAAGTCAGTGACGGCGATGTCGATCCTGCGGCTGATCCCGCGACCGCCCGGGCGGATCGTGGAGGGCGAGATCATCTTCGAGGGGCAGGACCTGCTCGAAGTGAGCGACGCGGAGATCCGTTCGATCCGCGGCAACCGCATCGCCATGGTGTTCCAGGAGCCGATGACCTCGCTGAACCCGGTGCTGGACATCGGCAACCAGCTGATGGAGGCGATCCAGCTGCACATGGGGCTGGACAAGGGAGACGCGGAGAAGCGCGCGATCGAGCTATTGGAGCTGGTGGGCATTCCGGAGGCGGCAGGGCGGGTGCACGATTACCCGCACCAGTTCTCCGGCGGGATGCGCCAGCGCGTGATGATCGCGATGGCACTGTCGTGCAACCCGAAGCTGTTGCTGGCCGATGAGCCGACGACCGCGCTCGACGTGACGATCCAGGCGCAGGTGCTGGAGATCATGGCGCGGCTGGCGAAGGACATGGGCTCTGCGGTGGTGATCATCACGCACAACCTGGGCGTGGTGGCGCGCTACGCGGACCGGGTGAACGTGATGTACGCGGGACGCATCGTGGAGTCCGGGACGACGGACGAGATCTTCCTGAACCCGCGGCACCCGTACACGGTGGGGCTGATGGCGTCTGTGCCGCGCCTGGACGCGACGGAGCACGTGCGGCTGTACGCGATCGAGGGGCAGCCGCCGCTGTTGATCGACCCGATCCCGGGGTGCCCGTTCGAGCCGCGCTGCGAGTGGCGCATCGACAAGTGCCACACGGAGGCGCCGCCGCTTGAGCTGAAGAGCGAGCGGCACTGGGCGGCGTGCTGGCGGAACCCGTCGGCTGACGCGAAGACGGCGGAACAGAAGCCCGCGGTCGCGCGGACCGGCTCCTAGGGGGTAACGAGCGATGACGATGGCTCAGCCGGCTTCCGCGAGCACGCCCCCGGGCACGCGGCCACTGTTGGAGGTCAAGGACCTCAAGATGTACTTCCCGGTCGTGGCCGGGTCGATCATCCAGCGCAAAGTCGCGGACGTGAAGGCCGTCGACGACGTGAGCTTCTACGTCAACCGCGGCGAGACGCTGGGGTTGGTGGGCGAGTCGGGCTGCGGCAAGTCGACGACCGGTCGCGCGGTGCTGCAGCTGTACCGCCCGACGGCGGGCACGGTGAACTTCGATGGCACCGAGCTGACGCAGATCAAGGGTCGGGAGCTGCGCGGGTTCCGCCGGCGCATGCAGATGATCTTTCAGGACCCGTACTCCTCGTTGAACCCGCGCATGAACGTGCAGAGCATCGTCGCGGAGCCGATGACGATCCACGGGCTGCACAAGGGGCCCGAGCGGGTGGACCGCGTGAACTACATCCTGAACGCGGTGGGGCTGAACCCGTACTTCGCGAAGCGCTACCCGCACGAGTTCTCGGGCGGGCAGCGGCAGCGCATCGGCATTGCGCGGGCGCGTGCGGTGGAGCCGGACTTCATCGTGTGCGACGAGCCGGTGTCGGCGCTCGACGTGTCGATCCAGGCGCAGATCATCAACCTGCTGGAGGACCTGCAGGAGGAGTTCAACCTCACGTACCTGTTCATCGCGCACGACCTGGCGGTGGTGCGGCACATCTCGGACCGGGTGTGCGTGATGTACCTCGGGCACTTCATGGAGCTGGCGGACTCGAACGAGCTGTACGAGAACCCGCTGCACCCGTACACGAAGGCGCTGCTGTCAGCGATCCCGCTGACGGA
>CAMDBZ010000108.1 GCA_945889565.1 Thermoflexus hugenholtzii JAD2
ACAGCTCCGGCGGCGCCGCCAGCTGCAGCACCGCCGCCACCTCCGGCAGCGGCGCCTGCTCCACCGGCGCGAACGCGACGCGCGTCGCGAGGTGCGCGCGTTCGCGATCCGACGTCACGCGCGGCTCCAGCCGGCCCTGCCCGCCCACCCGCGGCGCGTCCAGCGCTTCCGCCAGCGCAGCGAGCAACAGCAACTGCTGCGGCTGCCCCCAGTGGAACACGTCCAGCACCGCCGTGATCGCGTCCAGCTCGTCGTCGCGCAGTCCCGCCGCCCGCAACGCGTCCCGGCTCAGCAGCGGCTCGTACGCCGCCTCCACCGCATCGAGCGCCATGTCCGCCATGTACAGCGCGCTGCCGAGGAACCCGGCCGTCTCGACCGACGGCGCAACCTGCGGCCACACCAGTTCCAGGTACCCCTCCACCGCCGCCAGCGCCTGCACCGCGGCCGGCGCGAACGGCAGCCGCAGCGCCGCCGCAACCGCCTCCGCGCTGCCCGTCGATGGAAGGTTCACGCACGCAGCATAACGAACCCGCGACGCCCACCTCCAACGCGCGCGCCTTGCGCCCGTCAGCATCTGGTCAGCAAGCATCGCGCTGTGCTATCACTGCGCGGCCACGCGGCGCCGGCATGCATGCGGCGGGGCCGGCGCCGACGCGGCTGGGAAGCGCTCGCACGCGTGCGCAGGGATCGCGCGTTCGCCGGCCTCGCCGTCACGCTCGGCAGCCTCGCGCTGCTCGCCGCGAGCGCCGCCGCGCAGGACGCCGACATGCTGCGCGGCCGCCTCGACGCAGACTTCGAGGCCGCCGCCGCAGGCTGGTTCGCCACCGGCGGCGCGCTCACCACCGAAGGCGGCGCCGGGCGCGCCGTTGCCACCGCCGCAGGCCCGCTCATCGTCAGCTCCGAGTGGTGGCGCGTGCCCACTGTCCCAGGAGCGGCGCACACGCTGCAGCTCCGCGTCGCCGCCGACAGCCGCCTCAGCGACGTCCGCGCGCAGCTCGCGTTCCGCGCCGCCGACGGCGCAAGCCTCGGCACACCGGGCGCCGCCGGCCCTGTGGCCCCCGGCGACGCGTTCGCGCTCGTGACCGTCGGACCGCTCGTGAGCCCGGCCGCCGCCGCGTTCGCGCAGATCACCGTCCGCGCGACCGCCGGCGCCGCCGGCGCCGTGCTCCGGCTCGATGGCGCAACCCTGGCGCGCGACGCCGCCGCCGCGCCTCCGCCCGTCGTGGCCACCGCCGGCGCCGACCCATCTGCGCCGACGCCTCCGCCGAACGCCACCGCCTTACCCACCGCGACGCCGACGCCTCCGCGCACAGCCACCGCAGCCCCACGCGCCACCGCGACGCCCCGCACGACTGCCACCGCCAACGCTGTCCTGCTCCACGAAGCGCTGCGCAACAGCGGCTTCGAAGCCGGCCTGGACGCCTGGACCCACGCAGGCGGCACCCTCGAGCTGACCACCGGCCTCGAGGGCGCGCACGCCGCGCTGCTCGGCTCCGCCAGCGACACCACGAAGTGGCTGCAGCAGGCCGCGACCGTGCGCGGCGGCGACTGGTACGCGGCGCGCGCCCTCGTGAAGCTCGGCCCGCGAGTCAACGCCGCCTGGCTGCGCCTCGCCTGGTACGCCTCCGCCGACGCGAGCGGCGCACAGCTCGACGTCGCGGATTCCGCGCCGCTCACCGGCGACGCCGGCGTCACCGCCACGCTCGACACCGGACCCGTACTCGCGCCCGCGGACGCCCGCTCCGTGCGCGTGCGCGTGCTGCTGCGCCCCGCCGCCGCCGAGACCGCGACGATCGTCGTCGATGCCGTCGCGCTCGCGCCGGCCACCTCGCCCGAGGCCGCCGCGCCGCGCCCGCCCGCCGCCGCCGTCCGCTCCGCGCCCCCCGAGCGCCCGCTCCCCGAGGAAGCGCCCGCCTCAGCGGTGCGCCAAGCACCGGCCCCGCGCGCGGCCGGCTCCACCCAGCCGCCCTCGACGCCCGCCCGGCTCCCGCTCGCCCCCGCCATCGCTACCCACACGCCGCTGCTGCGCATCACCGAGCTGCTACCCGACCCCGAGGCCCCGGGCAACGACGCCAACTTCGAGTGGGTCGAACTCTCGAACCTCGGCACGGACCCGCAACCGCTCGCAGGCTTCCTCCTGCGCGACAACCGCGCCGATACGCCGCTCCCCGACCGCGAGCTCCCCGCCGGTGCCTCGCTCGTGCTCGCCGCGCCGCGTGCCGTCATGCCCGCGAGCCCGCTCGCCCCCGCGCACCTGCACATGCTCGCGCGCGCCATCGGCAACGGGCTCGGCAACGCGAGCGACCGGCTCGCGCTCATCGCGCCCGACGGCGTGCTCGTCGACACGCTCTCCTGGGGCTCCGACGCCACCTACGACGACCCGCCGCTGCTCGCGCCCGGCCCCGGCGAATCGCTCCGCCGCTACTTCGCCGACGACGGGTCGTTGCTCGCCGTGCAGCTCGCGCTCGATCCCTCGCCCGGCCGCCTCGAGCCGCCCCCCGCCCCCGCCGGTGCGCCGGCCGCCCCCGCGCGCAGCGCCATCGAGCTGCTCCCCGCCGACGCCGGCCGGCGCCAGCTCTGGGCGCTGCTCACCGCGGCCGGCGCCGTCTCCGTGCTCGCGTTCGCGTGGCAGCGCGTCCGCGCGCGCAGCTGAGGCCCCGCGCTCAGGCCAGGCGCACGTTGTCCACCAGCGGCCCCGTGTGCAGACGCGCGTCCTGTACGATCCGCCGCACCTCTTCGGGCGTGTCGACGATGTCGTACATCAGCCGATCCTCGTCCGCGATGTAACCCCCGCCGACGAGGTACTCGTCCAGCCACGCCGAGAGCCCGCGCCAGTACTCGCTGCCCACGAGCACCAGCGGGAACTGCTCGATCTTGCGCGTCTGCACCAGCGTCAACACCTCGAACAGTTCGTCGAGCGTGCCGAAGCCACCCGGGAACAGCACGAACGCCGTCGCGTACTTCACCAGCATGACCTTGCGCACGAAGAAGTAGCGGAAGTTCAGTGACAGTGTCTGGTACGGGTTGGGCTGCTGCTCCTCCGGCAGGCGGATGTTCAACCCCACCGAGTGCGCGCGCGCATCCACCGCCCCCCGGTTCGCCGCCTCCATCACCCCCGGGCCGCCGCCCGTGAACACGGACACGCCGCTCTCCCCCAGCAGCCGCCCCGTCTCCCGCGCGCGCTCGTACATCGCGTCGTGCTCCTGCACCCGCGCCGACCCGAACACGGTCACCGCCGGCCGCAGCGGCGCCAGCATGTCGAAGCCCATCACGAACTCCGACATAATGCGGAACATCCGCCACGATTCGCGCTGATACTCGTCGCTGAGCACGTCCACTCGCGGCCTCCTTGCCCTCCCTCCAGCCTACCCGCGCCCTCCCCCTACGGGAGTAGGGAGAACACCGACGCAGTGCTGTCGGCATCGCGGCGCCCCCAGAGTCGAGGCACCGTCGCCGGGGACGCCCCCCGGCGGGCCCCGGTACAATGGGGCCGCTCCGGAGGCCGCATGCCCCATACCCTGCTGCTCGCCGAGCCGCGCGGCTTCTGCGCAGGCGTCGTCCGCGCCATCGACGTGCTCAATGCCGTGCTCGACCGCGAGCCGCCCCCCGTCTACGCCTTCCACGAGATCGTGCACAACCGCCACGTCGTCGAGAGCTTTCGCGCGCGCGGCGCCGTCTTCGTCGACGCCCTCGCCGAGGTGCCGAACGGTGCGCGCATCGTCTTCAGCGCCCACGGCGTCTCGCCCGCCGTCGTCGCCGAGGCGCGCGCACGCAAGCTGCGCATCATCGACGCCACCTGCCCGCTCGTGACGAAGGTGCACCTCGAGACCCGCAAAGCCGCGCGCGACGGCTTCGACATCCTGCTCGTTGGCCACCACGGCCACGACGAAGTCACCGGCACGCTCGGCGAAGCCCCCGACCGCACGACGATCGTCGACACGCCCGCCGACCTCGACACGCTCACGCGCGGTCCCGGCGGCGGCGAGCGCCCCGTCTTCGTGGTCACGCAGACCACGCTCTCCGTCGAGGACACCGCCGGCGTGATCGACGCGATCCGCGCGCGCTACCCCGCGGCGGAAGTGCGCAACGATATCTGCTACGCCACCACGAACCGCCAGCTCGCCGTGCGCACGATTGCCCAGCGCGCCGACCTCGTGCTCGTCGTCGGCTCCGCGAACTCCAGCAACTCCGTGCGCCTGCGCGAGGTCGCCGCCAGCACCGGCACGCCCGCCTACCGCGTCGACGGCATCGCCGACATCGACCCGGCCTGGTACGACGGCGTCGGCACCGTCGGCCTCACCGCCGGCGCCTCCGTCCCCGACGAACTGCTCGAGCCGATCATCGCCGACCTGCGCGCACGCGGCGTCACCCGCATCGAGCCCGTCGTCGTCGCCACCGAGACCGTCACCTTCCAGCCCCCCGATGGCCTGGACTAGCCCCGGTTCTTGTCGGGCCGCCTCTCGCCCCGCCATGCCGCGGTCCGGAGCCGCGGCGCCGGCAACACGCGGGGAGAGGGGCCGGGGGTGAGGGTTCCGGGCGGCGTTCGCGCGCCTACCGCACCACGTACCCCACGCCGCGCAACGTGTCGATCACCTGCCGCGCACCCGCCGCCGCCAGCTTCGCCCGCAGCCGCGAGATGTGCGCCTCCACGAAGTTGCGCGACCCGAACGTCTCGTACCCCCACACCAGCCGCGAGACCTCGTCGGCGCTCAGCACCTCGCCGCGCCGGCTCAGCAGCAGCGCGAGCAGCGCGAACTCCTTCGCCGTCAGCGTCAACGGCCGGCCCTCCACGGTCGCGGTGTGCGACGGCAGGTCCAGCGCGACGCCCTCCGGCCCCGTCAGCGACCGCGCCGCCGCTGCGCCCGCGCCGCACCGACGCACCACAGCCCGCACCCGCCGGTCCAGCTCTACCGGGTCCACCGGCGTCACCACGTAGTCGTCCGCGCCCGCGTCGAACCCGCGCACCCGATCGCTCAGCTCCCCGCGCGCCGTCACGAAGATCACCGCCATCGTGTCGCGCTCGCGCACGCGCCGGCACACCTCGAACCCCGACGCGCCCTCCAGCTCCACGTCGAGCAGCAGCGCATCCCACCGCGCGCGCTCCAGCTGCGCCAGCACCGCCGCTCCGCTCGCCACGCGCAGCACCTCGTACGTCGCCGGGTCCAGCGCCGACGCCACACGCTGGCTGCCGTCCGGCTCCGCGCGCGCGACCAGCACGCGCAAGCGCCTCGCGTCCGCGGGCGCACGCAACGCCGCCGGCTGGTTCCAGTCCCCTGCGTCGTGCGCAGCCACGTCTTGAGCACGGCGCAATGTCATAGCAAGCACAATGGTAGGGTCACGACAGACTCACCGCGGGATGGATCGCCCGGGCTTCAGTGACCCGTCAGCACCCCGTCGTTCCCGTCAGTGTGCTGTCGCCCCCGCGCGCTGCCGAGCGCCACCGTGAACGCACGCGTGAGCGCGGCGTGAGGAACGCGCGACCGCAGCGCTTCGTCAGCAACCGGCGTCGTGCTGGCGCATTGCCGGCGCCCTGCCGATGCTGGACAGACCAGCACGCGCCCGAGGTACGCCCATGACGACACTCGCACGACGCCGGCAGCTCGCCGCGGCATGCGCAGTCGTAATCGTCGCCGCGCTGATCGCGCTCGCCACGCTCACGCCGTTCGGCGCCGACGACGCGCCTGACCGCTCGGGGCGCGACACCTGCGCGTTCGGGCTGCCCTGCCCGCTCGGCCACCTCGGCAGCTTCGCCCTGCTGGGCGCCGCGCTCGCGTGCTGGGAAGCCGCCCGCATCGCGCGCGCGCGCGACTCGGTCCGCCCGACCCGCGCCGCGCTCGTCGCGCTCGCCACCGCCCTCGCGCTCGCCGCCGTCGACGAGGCCGCGCAGGCCTGGGTCGACCGCGACCCCCAGCTCGCGGACTGGCTGCTCGACGCCGTCGGCCTCACCGCCGGCTACGCAGGCGCAGCCGCGTTACTGCGGCGGTTGCGCGCCCGCTTCGCCGCGCGCGCTCGCTACGCCTCGTCCGCATACACGCGAAAGCCGTAGTCGTTGTAGCGCAGCTCCGGCGCCAGCGACGACCGCGCGCTGATCCGCGACACCTTCACCCGATGCCGCCACGACCCGCCCCGCGACGCGCGACGCGTCCC
>CAMDBZ010000109.1 GCA_945889565.1 Thermoflexus hugenholtzii JAD2
CGCGTGAGCGTGGTGCTCGCGCGCGCGGACCGCGTGGCGTGCTACGACTTCGGCGGGGTGCGGATCGCGGTCGGGCAGGGGTCGGCCCCGACGCCGGCCGCAACGCCTGTCGCGGGGCCGGGGGCCGTGCGTCCGCTGCCGCCGGCGACCGGCGGCGGCGGCGCGGCGCCCCGCGAAGACGCGGCTCGGGCGGCGGCGGCGTTCGGCGTGCTGCTCGCGGTTGGGGCGGCGGCGCCCGCGCGGCGCGCTACCGGCCAGCGCTAGCAGGGCGCCGCGCAGCGTTCGCCGCTACGCACCAGCCGCGGACGCGGTAGGCGGACGGACGGTGGTGAGCAGGAGCGCGGCGAGCAATGCGCAGGCGCTGCCGAAGAGGAACGCCGCGCCGGGGCCCGAGACGGTCCAGAGCACGCCGGCGATGATGCTGGCCGGGAGCAACGCGACGGCGACCACGAAGTGGTACCAGCCGAAGGAGCGGCCGCGCTCGGCGGGGTCCGCGAGGTCGGCGACGAAGGCGCGGCTGGAGCCCTCGATGGCGCCGTAGTACGCGCCGTAGGCGAGCGTGAGCAGGGCGACGACGGTGGCAGAGCTGGCGGCGGCGTAGCCCGCGTAGATGAGCGCGTAGATCGCGAAGCCGCCGAAGAGCAGGCGGCGGCGGCCGACGCGGTCCGAGAGCGCGCTCGCGGGCAGCGAGAGGAGCGCCTCGACGAGGTGGCGGCCGGCGACGAGGAGCAGCAGCGCGGTGAGGCCGATGCCGGCGTCCACCATGCGCAGGATGATGAACGCGTCGCTGGAGTTGCCGAGCGCGAACAGGAACACCACCAGCAGGTAGCGGCGCTCGGCCGGGCGGCTGGGCAGGCCGAAGCGGGGACGCGCGGCGGTGGTGGCGAGCGCGGGCGCGCGGGGTGCGCGGGGGCGCTCGTGCACGCGGGTGAGCAGCAGCACGGCGAGCAGGCCGGGCACGGCGGCGAGCAGGGCGACGCTGCGGAACTGCTCGCGGGTGAGCGCGGTGTCCGCGCCAGCGAGGTACAGCACGAGGGCCGCGAGCAACACGCCGCCGACGGCGCCGACGGTGTCGGCGGAGCGGTGCACGCCGAAGGCGAGGCCGCGGCGGCCCGCGAGCGCGACGTCGGCGATGAGCGCGTCGCGCGGTGCGCTGCGCACGCCCTTGCCGAGGCGGTCGGCGAAGCGCAGGCCGCCCGCGGCCCACGCCCCGGCGGCGAAGGCGAGCAGCGGCTTGGTGATCGCGGACGCCGCGTAGCCGCCGATGACGAGCGGCAGCCGCCGCGGGAGCGCATCGGACACGCGGCCGGCGGCAAGGCGCATGAAGGCGGCGGTGCTTTCGGCGACACCTTCGATCACGCCGACGGTGGCGAGGGAGGCGCCGAGCGTGCCGGTGAGGAAGATCGGCAGCAGCGTGAGCACCATCTCCGAGGAGATGTCGTTGAGCAGTGAGGCGAGCCCGAGCAGCAGGACGGTGCGCGCGCCGGGTCCGAGCGCCTCGCGCAGCGCGCCGAGCGCGGTGGCGCGTGGGGCGCTCGCGGCGAGGCGTTGCGGCGGGGAGGGCGGCTCAGCGGGCATGGTGGACGATCCACGCGGGGCGGGCTGCGCTCGACGGGGGGCGAGCGGCTGCTAGACTGGCGCGGGGCGGGTAGTTGGGCATGCGTTGAGCTGGGTCGATTTCGTCATCGTCGCGATGATCGCAGGGGCGGTCGTACAGGCGTTTCGCTCTGGGTTGATCCAACAAGTCATCTCGTTCCTCGGGGTGGCGGTGGGGGTCATTGCCGCGGGACAACTGTACGGCGACCTGTCGAGCAACCTGGACTTCATCGGCGGCGGCGAGTCCATGCGCAACCTGGGCGCGTTCGTCGCGATTTTTGCGGGCGTGTCGGTGCTGGGGCAACTGCTGGCCACCATGGCGCGCACGGCGGCGTCGCTGCTGATGCTGGGGTGGGTGGACCGGCTGGGCGGCGCGGCGCTGGGGCTGCTGCAGGGGCTGATCGTGGTGCAGCTGCTCTTGATCGGCGCGACGACGTTCAAGCCGGCCGAGGCGATCGAGCGCGGCATCGAGGACTCGCGCATCGCGCCGTTGTTCCTGGAGCGCGCGCCGGTGTTGGAGCGGGTGTTGCCCGGGGAGTTCCGAGACGCGCTGGACGCGTTCCAGGGCGTCGTGCCGCTGGGCGTGGGCGGGGACGGGGACGCCGAGGCGGAGTGAGCCGCTCGGCGTGGAGCCTCGCCCCCGGCCCCGCTCCGCGGGGCGAGGGGGGACGAGCGGCGCCAAACACGAGGCGATATATCTTTCGGCTAGACTGGGGCCAGCGCCCGGGTGCTGAGCGGGGGTCGCGTTGACGATCGAGCGGCGTGCGCTGGTGCTCAACCAGAACTACGAGCCGCTCAACGTGTGCGCGGCGCGGCGCGCGTTCGTGCTGGTGCATCACGGTAAGGCAGAGGTGATCCACGAGTGCGCGGACGGGATCCGCGGCGTGGGAGCGAGCTATCCGCTGCCGTCCGTGATCCGGCTGCGGCAGCCGATCCGGCGGCCGCGCCCACGGGTGCGGCTGACGCGGAAGGAAGTGTTCGCGCGGGACGGGCAGCGCTGCCAGTATTGCGGCGGCCACGGCGTGGAGATGACGCTGGACCACGTGATGCCGCGGCACCGCGGGGGCACGCACGACTGGGAGAACCTGGTAGCGGCGTGCCGCGCCTGCAACCACCGCAAGGGCGGGCGCACGCCCGGGGAGGCGCATATGCGCCTGCTGCGCGAGCCGGGCCGGCCCTCGGCGACGCCGGCGGCGCTGTTCGGGTCGTACCTCGAGCGGTATGACGAGTGGCGGCCGTTCGTGGTGGGGTGGCTGGATCGCGGGTCGCGGGCGGCGTTCGCGGCGGTCTGAGCGCGGCTGTCCGCACTCGCTGCGGGCGAGAAGTCGGGACGTGCGCGCCGCGCGGTGGGGCGCTCCCCGACGCGCGCGCGGCGGCGCTGGGCACATGCTCCAGGCATGTACATCGCTCCAGTGGGAACGCCGCCGTCCGGGGACCGCGAGCCAACTGCGCCCGCGGGCGTCGCGGCGGGGTCCGCCGATCGCGCGTTCGGGGTGGCGCTGGACGACCAGGCGCGGCGGGCGGCGGCGCGCGACCTGATGGCGGCGCTGCCGCCGATGCTGGCGCAGTCGGTGCAGCAGAGCGCGCCGGGACAGGCGCCGGCCGACGAGTCGTTGAAGTCGATCGGGGCGCTGCTGGACGGGATCCACAGCGGCGAGTGGACGCCGAGCGCGGAGCAGCGGGCGGCGCGCACCTCGGTGATCGGGGCGACGGCGCAGGCGGCGGACGTGTTCGCGAGCTCGGCTGAGCTGTGGACCACGCTGCGCGAGGTGTTGGGCGCGGGCGACGCGATCGCGCAGGCGGTACGGCTCGCGGGGGGCACGGCGCCGGTGGTGGCGGCGGGCGAGCTGGTCGACACGAGCGGGGGCGCGGCGCTGGGCGGGCCGATCCCGCCGGAACAGCTGCGCTGGTGGGAGGCGGCGTTGCTGCTGCTGCGCCCGGAGCTCGCGTGGGGCGAGCGGGATGGCGACGGGCGGGGCGTCGGCTAGCCAGCCTGTTGCGCCGTCAGGTCACCCGCTGGTCGACGCTCGTTCGGGTGTCCGCGGCTCCATCGACACCGTGGCCGCGGCGTGCGAGCTCGCCCTCGAGGTCGAGGGGGCGGGTGCCGAAGGCGCGGGTCGCCCACTCGTCGCGGGGGATGAGCCAGAACAGCTCGAACTGGTTGCCGTCCGGGTCCTGGGCGTAGAGGCTGAGGCTCGCGCCGTGGTCGGACTGGCCGGTGAGCGCGCCTGCGTTCGCGAGCGTGACGCGGGCGGTGGCAAGGTCCGGCAGCGTCGCGACTTCCCACGCGAGGTGGTACAGCCCGACGCGCTCACCGCGGGTGGGCGGCGGCGCCTCGGGGCCGATGCCGAAGAGCCCGAGGTCGTGGTGGTTGTCTGAGCCGCTGGCGCGCAGGAAATGCGCCTGCGGGCCCATCGACTCGACGACCGTGAAGCCGAGCACGTCGCGATAGAAGTCCAGCGCTACGGTGGCGTCGCGCACGTACAGGACGGCGTGGTTCAGTCGCGTGATCGTGAACACTGGGCCTCCAGCCCGCGCGACGCGCGGCGCTAGAACGTCTGCTTGGTGCGCGCGTCCTCGATGGTCGCGACGTCGCCGAGGCCGAGCTCGTCGCGGACGTTGACGAGCGATTCGAGGGCGGCGCGGGGGGTGCCCCAGCGCTTGCGGCGCAGCGCGAGCGCGGCGAGCCGGCCGCGCTGCGCGGCGACGGGCAGCGCTTCTTCGACGCGCTTGCGCAGTGCTTCGTACATCTGCGGTGGGTGGCTGAGCTCGAGGCGCGCCATCTGTAGCGCGATGAAGTCGCAGCCGAGCGAGCCTTCGTCGTTCCAGTCCGCGGGCGGGTCTTTCAGCAGGTCCTTCATCGCCTGGTGGCGCTGCTCGTGCTCCCACTCGCGGTCGAGGCCGAGCGGGGCGACGGCGACCTCGGCGTCCGGCTCGAGCACGAGCTCGCGCAGGGCGCCGCGCACGAGCTCCGATCCCTCCGGCTGGCGGCCGGCGGGCTTGCGCACGAGCGGGTAGCCATCGAGGGTCTGGCGGACGTGCTGCAACGCGACGGCGAGTGCGTGCGGGAGCGCGTGCGTGGGGATGCCGGTGTGCAGCGAGATCGTGACGGTCTTGGCGGCCCACTTCACGTGCGAGAGCTCGCCGCCCTCGTCGCCGACGATGCGCAGCTCGCGATTCGTCTGCGTGCCGACGCGGCCCGCGACCTCGCGGTACATCGGGTCGATGCGGTCGTCGATTTCGCGTCCGAGGACTTTCATCGTTCGTTCTCCCTGGGCGGTACGTAGCGGCGCGGCGGCTGGATGGGCTGTGGGGTGCGCGGTGGATGCCGCCGTTAGAGCGCGAGCGGCTGGCAGTGGAGGCAGTAGTTCGTCTCGCTTCCGCCGCGGGTCTGGCCCGCGATCTCGTGGCCGCAGCGCGGGCAGGGCTGGCCCGCGCGGCGGTGGACGCGCAGGTGCGCGCGCCACTCGTTGTTCTCCTGGTAGAGGCGCTCGGCGACCTCCTGGGCGAGGATCGGGCGCGCCCAGTCCAGCGTCTCGCGCATCGCATGGTACAGGCGGCGCAGCTCGTCGACGCTCATGGTGGCGCGGCGGCGGTGGGGGTGGAGGCCGGCGGCCCACAGGATCTCGTCGGAGTAGGCGTTGCCGATACCGGCGAGCACCTTCTGGTTGGTGAGGATGCTCTTGATCTGGCCGGGGTGGCGGCGCAGGCGCGCGAGGAACGTCTCCTCGTCGAGGGCGAGCGCGTCGGGGCCGAGCTCGGCCATCTGGGGGATGGTCGCGAGCGCCTCGATGGGCACGAGGTACCAGCGGCCCATGCGGCGCTGGTCCGAGTAGCGCAACTCGTGGCCGTCGGCGAAGGCGAGCACGAGGCCGGTGAGCGGGCGGCGGCGCTCGGCGGGCGCGGCCCAGTGGAAGCGGCCGGTGAGCATGGGGTTCACGACGAGCAGGCGCGCGTCGTCCGTGGCGAAGAGCAGGAACTTGCCGTGGCGGCGGATGCCGGTGAAGGCGTGCCCGACGAGCGTGGGGAGCGCGTCGGCGCCGGTGCGGACGAGCCACGGGACGCGTGCCTCGACCGTGGCGACGGGGTTGCCGGCGAGGCGCGGGGCGAGGAAGCCGGCGATCGCCTCGAGGTCTGGTATCTCAGGCACCGCGAGCGCTCAAGCGCGGGGCCCGGTCCAGCGCGGGTAGGAGCCGAGCACGCGCAGCCACAGGGTGACCTCGCGCGCGGCGGCGATCGCGCCGGCGACGGGCTCGACGGCGTGGTGGCCCTGCAGGTCGAGCAGGAACACGTAGGTGCCGAGCGCGCGGCGCGTGGGGCGCGATTCGATGCGCGTGAGGTTGATGCCGCGGCTGGCGAACACGCCCAGCAGCTCGACGAGCGAGCCTGGGCGGTCGTGGTGCGTGGTGCAGGCGAGCGAGGTCTTGTCGTCGCCGGTGGGGGCGGCGTCTGTGGGGGCGAGCACGACGAAGCGCGTCTCGTTGCCGGGCTCGTCGGCGATGTCGTCTGCGTAGACGTGTGCGCCGTAGAGCTGGGCGGCGAGCGGG
>CAMDBZ010000110.1 GCA_945889565.1 Thermoflexus hugenholtzii JAD2
GAGCGTGCCGCCGCGGTGGCGCACGCCGGGCGCACCGGATGGAGCGTCGGCACCGGCGTAGGGGAAGGGCGCGCCGTCGGCGCGCGCGTCGACGAAGGCGGCCGGGAGCGCGAACGCGGGGGGCGGGAGCATAGCGCGGGTGCGCTAGCGCGGGTCGAGGCGGAGCACGCGCTCTAGCCAGCGCGTGAGCGCGGTGGTGCTCGTGCGGCTCACCTCGTGCGCCATCGGGTACTCCTCGTACTCCGGCGCGAGGCCGAGCTGGCGCAAGCGCTCGACGGATGCGTGCGCCTGCGCCACGGGGATCGCCTCGTCGCGGGCGCCGTGCTGCACGAGCACCGGGAGGCGTGCGGCCGCCGCCGTCGCGGTGAGTTCGGCGGAGCGTGCGCCGACGATCGTGGTGCTGAGCAGCGCGAGCCCGGCGTAGCGCTCCGGGTCGCGCAGCGCGAGCGGGGCGGCGAGCATGCCGCCCTGGCTGAAGCCGAGCAGCGCGAGGCGGCCCGGGTCGATCGCGAAGCGCGTGATCGCGTCGTCGATGAGCGCGCGCACGGCTTCGGCGGCGGCGTCGAGCCGGCCCGGAGCGCCGGGCGCGCCGGGGTCAGCGCCGGACCAGCTGAAGCCGTAGAAGTCGGGCAGCCGGTGCGGCGCCTGCGGGCAGATCACGAGCAGCCGCCCGCCGGCGAGCTCGGGGGCGAGCCCGAGCAAGTCGAGCGCGTGCGAGCCGAAGCCGTGCAGCGCGATGAGCGCGGGCAGCGGCGTGTCGCCGCCGGGGTGGTAGATGGTGCAGGCGAGCCGCATGCGAGGAGTATACGTGCGCGGCTCTGGGGACTCCCACGTGGGCGGCGTGGGGCGGCGGGGGTTGGTTTCGGCTATAGTCGCGCTGATCGCGGGGCGCTGTGGAGGGGAGGGGCGCGTGGCCTACAACGTGTACTTCGAGGACGTGAACGTCGGCGACGAGATCCCGGCGTGGACACGCAAGACCGACCTGATGCACTGGAACCGCTACGCGGCTGTGAACGATGAGTTCGTCTATATCCATATGGACGAGGACGGCGGGCGGGCCGGCGGCAACGAGCAGGGCGCATTCGGGATGGGCAACCTGCGCTTCGCCTACTTGTTGAACATGCTGCGCGACTGGGCGGGCGACGAGGCCGAGATCCGCGAGCTCGGGCTGCAGTTCCGTGTGATCAACCAGAAGAACGACGTGCTGACGTGCTCCGGGAAGGTCGTCGAGAAGACGGTCGAAGGACCGGAGCACCGGGTGCGGCTGGAGATTAACGTCACGAACCAGCTGGGCCAGGGCACGGCGCCCGGGCACGCGGTGGTGGTGCTGCCAGCGCGCGCTGGCTAACGGCGGAGCACGGCCGGCCCGCGCCGGCGCGGATGGGACGCAGCGGGCGGCGGGGTGACCCGCCGTCCGCTGCGTTGGCGGAGACCGCGGCGCGGCGCCACGATGGATGCCGGAGGTCGCCGCCTGTGAGCCGCCACGTGCTGATGTGCGAGCCAGTGCATTTCCGCATCGCGTACGAGATCAACCCATGGATGCGGCGCGTGAACGCGGTGCTGGGCCCCCGCGCGCTCGAGCAGTGGCGGGCGCTGCGTGGGGCGATCGAGGCGCTCGGGGTGCGCGTCGAGCTCGTCGAGCAGGCCGAGGCGGTGCCGGACATGACGTTCACGGCGAACGCCGGGCTGGCGCTCGGACGGCGGTTCCTGCCGGCGAACTTCCGCTACGCGGAACGGCAGGCGGAAGCGCCGCTCTTCAAGCGCTGGTTCGCGGCGCAGGGGTACGCGATCGAGCACATCCACGAGCCGCACTACTGGGAGGGCGAGGGCGACGTGCTGCCGGCGGACGAGCGCGTGTTCGCCGGGTACCGCTTCCGCACGGAGTTCCGCGCGCTGGACCACCTCGACGAGCTGCTGGGTGCGGAGGTGGTGCGGCTGGAGCTGGCGGATCCGCGCTTCTACCATCTCGATACGTGCTTCTGCCCGCTCGGCGGGGGGCGCGCGCTGTACTTCCCGCCGGCGTTCAGCGAGCAGGCGCGCGCGCTGCTTGCGGCGGCGGTGCCGGAGCTGCGCGCCGTGCCGGAGGCGGAGGCGCTGCGCTTCGCGTGCAACGCGCTGGTGGTGGACGACGCGGTGGTGCTCAACAGCGGCTGCCCGGAGACCGCGGCGGCGTTGCGCGCGTGGGGGCTGCGGCCGGTGGAGACGGCGACGGACGAGTTCATCAAGGCGGGCGGCAGCGTGAAGTGTCTGGTGCTGATGCTCGATGCGTTCGAGCGCTGGGCAGGCGCGAGCGGGGGCGTCGCAACGTCGTGATTTTTCGCGCGCGGACGCTCGATCGCTGTGTTCGTGCGCGTGGCGAGCGCCTATACTTCTTATGGGCTGGCCACCCGCTCATCCACACAGCGCATGCGAAGGGAACGTGCATTGGCATCGACGAAGAAGTCCGCCGCGAAGCCGGCCGCTAAGGCCTCGGCGAAGGCTCCCGCGAAGAGCGGGAGCAAGGCGCCCGCGAAGAAGCGCTAAGCGGGCAACCACGACGCGGGATCAGGCCGCCAATGGCCTATCGGCGGCCTGATCGCGGCTCGCGCTCCTCGTATCCCGGCCCCGAGGCCCAACTCCACCGCCGCTTGCCGGCGGTGTTCCGTGTCTCGCACCCCGAGTCGCGAGCTCTGCCACGACGCCGGATTGCGCGACGGCACACCCACCCCAGGGGGGTAGGGTGTATGTTAACCGGGCAAGGGTGCCGCGGGCACCGGGCGGCGGAAGGAGCTGACGATGCACACGACGTTGTACGCGCCGGACATCAGCTGTGAGCACTGCATTGCGACGATCGAGCGCACGACGAACGCGGTGGCGGGCGCGCGCTTCCTCGGCGGGGACATCGAGGGGCGGCGCTTCGACGTCGACGTGGCGAGCGGGGCGGTGCTGGACGCGCTCGGCGCGGCGCTCGCGGCCGAAGGCTACCCGCTCGGCGACGGCGTCAGCGGCGAGGTTCCGGCACGCGGGGCGCAGGCAGGCGGCGCGCCGGTGATCGCGCTGGAGCGCGTGGCACCGTCGGGGCCGGTCACGTACACGGTGACGCGTACGGATGCGGGCGCGGACGTGAACTACCAGTGCCCGTGCGGGTGCACGGCCGGGTTCGCGCTTGACCGCGGGCAGGCCGAGCAGGCGCCGGAGAGCTGCTGCTGCGGCCGCCAGCTGCTGGTCGGCACGAGCGCGGGCGAGCGCCTGCGCGTCACGCTCGACGGCGGCTACGCGTTCGATGTGCAGACACTGACGATGCCGTGGGGCCAGCCGCTCCAGGCGGCGCTGGCGGTGCCGTTCGCTGTCGCGCTCAGTTAGGGGCGCGCATGGACGCGGACACGCGCAAGGACGTGCTGCGGCGCATGGCGTACATCGAGGGCCACATGGGTGGCGTGCGCCAGATGATCGAACAGGACCAGTATTGCGTCGACGTGTTGAAGCAGACCTACGCGGTGCGTCGCGCGATCGAGAAGCTCGAGACGAAGCTGCTCAGCGGCCACCTGCACCACTGCGTCGTCGACGGCATCTCCGGCGGCGACGGCGAGCGCGTGCTCGATGAGCTCGTGGAGCTGTACGGCCTGTCGCATCGCTGATGCGCGTGCCGGGAACGCGGTGAACCAATGACGACGAAGGCAGCGGCCAGCGAGAGCCCGGCGTCACGGGCGGTGGGCGAGGCGCTGCGGCTGGACGTGCGCGGCATGACCTGTGCGTCGTGCGTGCGGCGCGTGGAGCGTGCGCTCACCGGCGTGGCGGGGGTGACGCAGGCGAGCGTCAACCTCGCGACCGAGCAGGCGACGGTCACGCTCGACGCGGCGACGGCGCCGCCGCTGGAGGCGCTGCGCGCGGCCGTCGATCGCGCGGGCTACACGCTCGAGCTGCCGGGCGCCGGTGGCGATGAGCAGCCGCAGGACCGCCTCGAACGCGAGCGGCTGCACGAGTACCGCGCGTTGCGCGTGCGCACGCTCGTGGCGCTCGTATCGGGCGTGTTCCTCGCGCTGGCGATGTTCTGGCGCGAGGTGCCGGCGCTCGCGGACATCCCGATGCGCCTGATGCACCCACTCTTCTTCGCGGTTGCGACCGTGGTGCAGTTCTGGGCGGGGGCGCGCATTTACGCGGGCGCGGCGAAGGTGGCGCGTCACGGCGCGAGCGACATGAACACGCTGATCGCCGTGGGGACTGCGGCAGCGTACGGCTACTCCGTGGTCGCGACGTTCTGGCCGGGCCTGTTCCACTCGGTGCACGGGCTCGAGATGGCCGTGTACTACGACACGGGCGTGTTGATCATCGCGTTGGTGCTGCTGGGGCGGATGCTGGAGGCGCGCGCGAAGGGGCAAACCTCGCAGGCGGTGCGCGCGCTGATCGCGCTGCGGCCGCAGCGCGCGCGCGTGCTGGAGCACGGCGAGGAGTTCGAGATCCCGGTGGCGGCGGTGCAGCCCGGCGACACCGTGATCGTGCGGCCGAGCGAGCAGCTGCCGGTCGACGGCGAGGTGATCGACGGCGCGTCGGCGGTCGACGAGTCGATGCTCACGGGCGAGTCGCTGCCGGTGGCGAAGGGCCCCGGCGACGCGGTGTTCGGCGCGACGCTGAACAGCACCGGGCTGCTGCGCGTGCGCGCGACGGCGGTGGGCGCGGACTCGGCGCTGGCGCGCATCATCCGGCTCGTCGAGGATGCGCAGGGCTCGAAGGCGCCGATCCAGCGGCTCGCGGACGAGATCGCGGCGGTGTTCGTGCCGGTGGTGCTGGTGATCGCGCTGGCGACGTTCGCGGGGTGGTGGTGGCTGGGGCCGGAGCCCGCGCTGACGTACGCGCTGCTCAACGCGGTGACCGTGCTGATCATCGCGTGCCCGTGCGCGCTGGGGCTGGCGACGCCGACGGCGATCATGGTCGGCATGGGTCTGGGCGCGCGCCACGGCGTGCTGATCCGCAACGCCGAGGCGCTGGAGCGCGCGCGGCGCATCGATACGGTGGTGTTCGACAAGACCGGCACGGTGACCGAAGGCAAGCCCGCGGTCGTTGGCGTCGAGGTCGTGGCAGGCGGGCCCGCCGCCGCCGACGAGCTCCTGCGGCTGGTCGCGTCGGCGGAGCGCGGGTCGGAGCATCCGCTCGCGGCGGCAGTGGTGCACGAGGCGGAGCGGCGCGCGCTCGCGCTCGAGTGGCCGGAGCGCTTCCGCGCGGTGGTCGGCCAGGGCATCGACGCGACGATCGGTGGCCGGCAGGTGCTTGCCGGCAACGCGGCGCTGCTCGCGGGCGCGGGCGTGCCGAGCGACGGGCTGGTCGCGCTGGGCGACGCGGCCGCGGCGCGCGGCGAGACGCCGCTGCTCGTGGCCGTCGACGGCGCGGCGGCTGGGCTGATCGCCGTCGCCGATCGCATGCGGGAGAGCGCGCCGGGCGCAGTCGCGCGGCTGCGCGCGCTCGGCGTCGACGTGGTGATGCTGACGGGCGACCAGCAGGCGACGGCCGAGGCGGTGGCAGCGCGCGCGGGCATCACACGCGTCGTCGCGGGGGTGCAGCCTGCGGGCAAGACCGCGGTCGTGCGCGAGCTGCAGGCAGCGGGGCGCACCGTGGCGATGGTCGGCGACGGCATCAACGACGCGCCGGCGCTGGCGGCGGCGGACGTCGGCATCGCGATCGGCACGGGCACGGACGTGGCGCTGGAGGCCGCGCCGGTGACGCTGATGCGCCCGGACCTCGCCGGCGTGGCGACGGCGATCGCGCTCTCACGCGCGACGATGCGCACGATGCACCAGAACCTCGTGTGGGCGTTCGGCTACAACGTGCTGCTGATCCCCGTCGCGGCGGGGCTGGGCTACGTGCTGTTCCAGCAGGTGCTGGACGGCGCAGCGGTGCCGGCGCTGCTGCGCCCCGTGTTCGGCGAGTTGGGTTTCTTGAACCCAATCGTGGCCGCGGCCGCGATGGCCGTGAGCTCCGTATCGGTGATGGCGAACGCGTTGCGGCTGCGGGGCGCACGGCTCGGCTAGCGGTTGGGCGGCGGGCGGTCGCGCAGGCGGCGCACGAAGCGCAGGCCGGACCACGTGTCGTCGATGGCGCAGACCTTGTTGTCGACGAGCCCGGCGGCGAGGCCGATGTCGCGAATGATGTTCTCGTTGAGGTCGGTGGC
>CAMDBZ010000111.1 GCA_945889565.1 Thermoflexus hugenholtzii JAD2
CCGCCGGGTCGCGATACCAGAGGTCGTTGATGAGCGTGAAGGGCTGCTGGTCCGCCGGCACGTCGGCCTCGGGGAAGATCGCGCTGACCGGGCACGCCGGCTGGCACGCCCCGCAGTCGATGCACTCGGCGGGGTTGATGTAGAGGATGCGGTCCGCGTCGCCGTCGAAGTGGATGCAGTCGACCGGGCACACCTCCACGCAGGACTGGTCCTTCGTGTCGATGCACGGGTTCGTGATCACGAACGTCACAGCGCTACCTCACCCTCCCGCTGGCCTTGATCCACCTGACCCGGAAGCATAACGGCGCGGGCGCGCACGTGGCAGCCCTGCCGGCCGCCTCCCGCCCGATGGCTAGAAGAACGGGAACTGCGCGGCCAGGCCGAGCTCCACCCGGCCGGCCGCCTCGTAGGTGAGCGGCCCCACCATCACGTGCGTCGCCGCCGCCCGGACGTCGCGCAGCCGCCGCTCGAGCGCGTTCTGCGTGAAGATCGCCGCCGTGCCCACGGCCCCGCAGGCGAGGTCGACGGCGCGCACGCTCGTCGTCGCGGCGTGGCTGGTCGCGAGGCGCGTGCGTGCGCGGAGCAGCGCGGGGTCCGCCTCGCCGGCCTCGAGCGCGGCCCAGAGCGCGCCGACCGCGGCGTACAGGTATGCGCGCGCGGACTCGACGAGCGCGGTGGCCTCCGCGATCTGCGCCTGCACGCGCGGCTGCTCGCGCATGGGGTTGGGCGAGCCGTAGCCGGACTTCGCCGCGACGATCGCGCGCGCCTCGTCGACGGCGCCACGCGCGATGCCGAGCGCGTGGCTGCCGTGGTTCGCGAAGACGAGCGCGGGCGCGCGGTACAGCGCCCACGGGTGCTGCGGCGGCGACACGAGCACCTGGAAGCCGCGCGCCGCCGGCACGAACGCGCCGTCGATGCTGAAGTCGTGGCTCGCCGTGCCGCGCAGCCCGCTGGTGTGCCAGGTGTCGTGCACGGTCACCTCGGCGCGCGGCACGAACACCATGCGAGTCACCTGCTCGCCGGCCGCGTCCAGGCGCGCCGTCTCGCCGTCGTACACCACGCACTCGGCCGCAAACCACGTCGCGTGGCTGCTGCCGCTGGCGAACGGCCAGCGCCCCGATACGCGATAGCCCGGCTCGGGCCGCTCCGCCCACACGGCGCGACCGATCGGGCGCGCAGTGCCCGCGACGATGCCGCCGTCGCCCCAGATTGCGCGCACATCGTCGGCGCCGAGGAAGCCCGCGAACGCGAGGTTCTGCTGCGCGATCATCACGCACCAGCCCGCCGCGCCGTCCGCCCACGCGATCTCCTCGACGACGCGCGCCGCGGTCACCGGGTCGGCCTGCTGCCCGCCGAACTCGCGCGGGAGCAGCATGCGGAAGAAGCCGGCGTCGCGAAAC
This sequence comes from Thermoflexus hugenholtzii JAD2, assembly GCA_945889565.1. Lineage (GTDB taxonomy): Bacteria > Chloroflexota > Dehalococcoidia > UBA2979 > UBA2979 > SHYP01. The sequence continues at coordinate 1,401 of CAMDBZ010000111.1, forward strand.
GCCTGCACGAGCTCCGGCGAGAGCCGCCGCTCGCGGTCGATCTCCGGCGCGAGCTGCTGCACGCGCGGCTGGAGCGCGCGGGCGGCCGCGAGCAACGCCTCGGCGGCAGCTGTCGGCGTGTCCGCGACCATCGCGACCTCCTCGCGTCGAACGCCTGTCCCCCGACAACCCGTCGCGCCAGACGATACGCGACTCGCTAGCGCTGCTCCACGCCCGCGAGCTGGCGCGCGTGCTCGCGCAGGTGGCCGGCCGCGCCTCGCAACACGTCACCGACCTCGACGCCGAGCTCCGTCTCGAGGATCAGCTGTTCCGCGGCCAGCGCCGCGAGCACGGCGTCGAAGCGCGCGCCCGCCTGCTCGCAGGCGCCGAGCGCGGCCGCCGCCGACGGCAGCACCGCCGTCACGCGCTCCGGCGCCGCCACGCCGATGGTCCGCGCGACGATGCCCGCGTACCCCCTGTCCGCCTCGATCGCGTTCTCCGCGTCCTGGCGCGGCGTCCACCCCTCGCCCTCGTCGGGCCGCGGCCGGCGCGAGCGCTCCCAGCTGCCCCCCGCGAGCTCGATCGCCTCGCGCAGGCCGCTGCGCGCCCGGCGCAGCCGCTCGACCAGCGCCTCGAGGCTTTCGTCCGCCGCCATCGCGCCCTCCAGCTCGCGTGTCGCTGGCACGATACGCCCCGCGCAGCGCGGCAGGACGTGCAGGCAGTGTGGTGGCGAGCGCGCGGCCGCACCGCGCGGAGCCGCGCCACCGCGCCGGCTGCCGACCGGCTAGGATGGGCGCTCGCCGCCGACAGCCACGCCGAGCTGGCGCCGCGAGAAAGCGAGACCCATGGCCGAGATCGCCGCGCCCGCGCGCACGCGCGGCATCTACTACGGCTGGTGGATGGTGGGCGGCGCGGTGATCGCGCAGTTCGTCGCGGTCGGCGCGACGCAGCAGGTCGCGGGGGTGTTCCTGCGCCCGATGACGCAGGACCTGGGCTGGAGCATCGCGCAGTTCGCGCTGGCGGGCTCGCTCGCCTTCGCGGTCACGGGCATGGCGGGCTTCGTCGTGGGGCCGTTCATCGACCGCTACGGGCCGAGGCCGCTGATGCTCGGCGGTGGCGTGGTCTACGGCGCAGCGCTGATCGCGGCGTCGCAGATCACCGCGCCGTGGCAGTTCATCGCGCTACAGATGCTCGCGGGCGGGGCGGGCAACTCGCTGACGGGGCCGCTCGTCGTCAACACCGCGCTGTCGAAGTGGTTCGTGCTGAAGCGCGGCTGGGCGATCGCGCTCGGCTCCACGGGCATCGGGGCGGCCGGCCTGATCGTGCCGCTGACGATGATCCGCGTGGTCGACTCCGTCGGCTGGCGCGACGCGTACATCGTGCTGGGCGTCGCCGTCTGGGCGCTGATCCTGCCGACTGCGCTGATCATGCGCCGCCAGCCGGAGGACTACGGCCTGCTCCCCGACGGCCGCCAGCGCGCGGACGAGGGTACGGTGCAGGGCCGCGCGGACCTCGCCGCCGTGCAGGCCGACTACGACAACTCGTACACCCGCGCCGAGGCCGTGCGTACTCCCGCGGTGTGGCTGATCACCTTCGGCATGGCGTTCTTCGGGCTCGGCATGACCGCCGTCCTGCTGCACGGCATCCCGTTCATGACCGACGCCGGCCTGACGCGTACGCAGGCGGCGGTCGGCATCGCCGTCGGCGGCGCGGGCAACCTGTTCTCGAAGTTCGCCTGGGGCTGGCTGCTCGCGCGGCTGCACGTGCGTGTGCTGTTCGCGTTTTGCTTCCTGCTCGCGGGCATCGGCGCCGCGCTGATGGTGCTGGCCGCCGAGGCCGGCCAGCAGTGGCTGATGTACGTCGCGTTCCTCATCTGGGGCGCGGGCTTCGGCGGCGGCATCCCGCTGTCCGAGTTCATCTGGGCGAAGTACTACGGCCGCCGCCACATCGGCGCGGTGCGCAGCGTGGGCGTGCCATTCGGGATCATCTTCGGCGCGTCCGGCGGGCTCATCGTCGCGCGCTACTACGACTCTGTGGGCGACTACACCGGCGCGTGGCTGGCGCTGATCAGCTGCTACGTGTTCGGTGCGGCGCTCATCGGCATCTCGCGCGAGCCGCCGCCGAAGCCGGTGCCGGCGTCCGCGGCCCCGCCCCCCGCCGCCCCCTGACGCCCCCCGGCGCCGCCCGCACTGGCGCCACCTCGCAGCGCGCCGTATAACCGTCGCGCGCTGCGCCGCGACGCACGACCCCGAAAGGACCCGCCGATGCCCGGCCCGCTCGCGGGGATTCACGTCCTCGACCTCACCCAGGGCGTCGCCGGCCCGTACGCGACGAAGCTGTGCTCCGACTACGGCGCCGACGTGCTGAAGATCGAGCACCCGCAGCGCGGCGACGTCGCGCGGCGCTACGGCCCGTTCCCGGGCGACGAGCCGCACCCGGAGCGCTCCGGCATGTTCCTGGAGCTGAACACCGGCAAGCAGAGCGTCACGCTGGACCTGTCGACCGCGACCGGCCGCGGCATCCTGCTGCGCCTCGCCGCCGAGGCCGAGCTGATCGTCGAAAGCTTCCGGCCGGGCACGCTCGAGCGGCTGGGCATCGGACCCGAGGTGCTGCGCGAGGCGAACCCGCGCGCGGCGCTCGTGCGCATCTCCAACTTCGGGCAGACCGGTCCGTACCGCGACTTCAGCGCTGACGACATGCTGCTGTACGCAATGGGCGGCGTGCTCTCGGTCACCGCCGTCGAGGGCCGCGACCCCGTGAAGATCGGGCTGTACGCGCCGCTGTTCCTGGCGGGCGCGATCGCATCGGCGTTCATGATGGGCGCGCTCATGAGTGCGCGGCGCACCGGGCGCGGCGAGTGCGCGGACCTCTCACTGCACGAGGCGCTGGCCGCCTCGATGGACCGCGGGGGCACGAACCTCGTCGCGTACCAGTACTCGGGGGCGTTCTTCTTCACGGCGCAGCAGCCCTCGCGCACGACGGCGCTGCCGGCGGGCGTGTTCCCGTGCCAGGACGGCTACATCGCGATCACGGCGGGGCCGAACTGGTGGGATCGCTTCTGCCGCACCATCGATCGGCCGGACCTCATCGACGATCCCGCGTGGGTGTCGCGGCTGTACGAGATCGACTTCGCGCCGGAGGTCGACGCGCTGTTCTACCCGTGGCTGTTCAGCCACACCAAGCAGCAGGCGATGGAGAAGGGCCAGGCCGAGGGCCTGCCGGTGGCCGCGATCAACCGCGCCGACGACGTGCTGAACGACCCGCACCTGCGCGCGCGCGGCTTCTGGAGCGAGCTGCCGCACCCGCTCGGCGGCACGACGGTGCTGCCGGGCTTGCCCGTGCGCATGCACGGCACGCCCGGCGCCGTGCGTCGCGCGCCGCTGCTCGGCGAGCACACCGCGAGCGTGCTTGCGACGCTCGGCTACGGCGCCGAAGACCTGCCTCGGCTGCGCGCGAACGGAGTGATCTAGTGGCTGACTCGCGCGAACTCCCGCTGTCCGGTGTGCGTGTGCTGTCGCAGGCGATCGTCTGGGCGGGGCCGTTCGGCTCGATGATCCTCGCGGACCTCGGCGCGGACGTGATCGAGATCGAGTCGATCCAGCACCTCAACCCGACGCGCGCCAACATGCGCCATTACCCGGATGGGGTGCTGCTGGGCGCCACTGGCGCCGCGCTCTACAACCGCGACGGCAGCGAGGGCTTCTGGAACCGCGGCGCGACGTTCAACTTCGCGAAGCGCGGGCACCGCAGCATCACCATCGACCTCATGCGCGACGAGGGCCGCGAGCTGTTCTTCGGGCTCGTGCGCGAAGCCGACGTGTTCATCGAAAACAACGCGGCGGACGTCGTCGGCGACCTCGGCATCGACTATCCGACGCTGGCGGCGATCAACCCGCGGTTGATCATGGTGCGCTTCCCCGGCTTCGGCCTCGACGGGCCGTACGCGCACTTCAAAGGCTACGGCGCGACGATGGAGGCGGTGGTCGGCCACACCATCCTGCGCGGCTATCGCGACTCCGACCCGTCGCTGACGCCGCCGATCTACCACGGCGACCCGAACGCCGGCGCGCACGTCGCGTTCTCGGTGCAGGCGGCGCTGATCGCGCGCGAGCGCACGGGCGAGGGGCAGCTCATCGAGATCTCGCAGGCCGAGGCCGTGCTGCACCACACGAGCTACGCGCTGCTGGATTACGTCATGAACCAGCGCGTGCAGGAGCACTGGGGCAACCGCCACCCCTCGATGGCGCCGTACGGGCTCTTCCCCGCGCGCGGGGAGGCCCGCTTCGTCGCGCTCGCGATCGACTCCGACGCAGCGTTCGCGTCGCTCTGCGACGTGCTCGGCTGCCCCGAGCTCGCGAGCGACGCGCGCTTCGCCGACGCGGTCACGCGCTACCGCGAGCAGGACGCGCTCGAGCCGCTGCTCGCCGCGCGGACGCGCGAACGCGACGAGCGCGAGCTGATGCAGCAGCTGCAGGCCGCCGGCGTGATGGCCGCGATCGTCGCGCACCAGGACGAGATGACCGAGGACCCGCACCTGCGCGCCCGCGAGTTCTTTGTGACGCTCGAGCACCCCGAGGTGCCGGCGCGCCCCTACCCCGGCCCGATGGCGCGCTTCCGCGAGCTGCCGCTGGTGCCGCTGCGCGGGCCCGCGCCGCTGCTGGGC
>CAMDBZ010000112.1 GCA_945889565.1 Thermoflexus hugenholtzii JAD2
GAGGCCGCCGCCTACGCCCAGCCGCGCGACGTGCTGTGGCTGCCCAACGGCCGCCCGCTGCTCGCCGCCGCGCTGCGCTGCCTCGCGCTGCTCGGCTTCGCCGACCGCTCCTCCGACGGCCCCCCGCTGCTCACCTCCGACGAAGGCCAGCTGCTGCTCGAGGTCGAGGCCGCCGACGCCGCCGTCGCCATGGCGCCGCACTACCGCCTGCGCGCCCGCCTCGACGCCCTGCTCGAGCGCGAAGGCCGCAGCGCCCGCGGCCTCGTCGTCGTCAACGGCTGGCGTGGCCACCCCCCCGACCGCCGCGACACCCCGTACACCGACGCATTGCGCGCCGCCGCCGAGGCCCACGGCTACGCCCTGCTCCCCGCCCCCGAGCTCTACGCCGCCGCCCGCGCCGTGCTCGCCGCCGCCCCCCTCGACACCCCCGCGCTGCGCGCCCGCCTGCTCTCGACGCACGGCGTCGTGCCGCTCGCCGACCTGCTCCCCGACTCGTAGCCACCGACCGGCGGAGCGGGGGGACGGCCCACGCCTGTTCGCCATCGAATCTCCGAGCCTCCGCAGATCACGCCAGCGGCGTGTCCAACGCCCGGGTAGCACCAGCCGGGGCGCGGGGCGCAGCCCCGCATCCGAGGGTGGGCGGGTGGGCCCTCCCTCTCTTACGCCAGCCGGTAGAACCGGAAGAAGTCGTGCGCCACCGGCAGAACCTCGATGTCCGCAAAGCCCGCCGCCTGCGCGTACGCGCGCAGCGTCGACGGCCGCATCACCGTCCCCGTCGCCGCCGTCGGCGTGTGCGACATGCCATCCGGCAGGCAGATCAACAGGCTGTACCCGTACATCAGCCGCTCCACTGGATCGCCGACCGAGTCCGCGGCCCCGAACTCCTCCGCGACGCGTTCGTCCATCACCAGCACCGTGCCCCCGCCCGCCGCCAGCCGCCGCATCGTCGCCAGCACCTCCACCGGCCGAGGCATGTCGTGGATGCACTCGAACGCCGTCACGAGGTCGTAGCCACCGGCCGCCTCCACCGGGTCGACCGCGTGGAAGCGCACCCGCTCCGCGACGCCGTACTGCTGCGCGTGCGCGCGCGCCGCCTCCACGCTCGGCTCATCGACGTCGTAGCCATCGACCGTCACACCCGGATACCCGAGCGCCATCGCGATCGACGACCACCCCATCCCGCAACCGATGTCCGCGACCCGCGCGCCGGGCGTCTGCAAGCGTGCGTGCACGTCCGCGATCTGCGGCAGCTGCTCCTGCACGAGCTGGTGCAGGAACATCGGGCGGTTCGCGTCGCCCTGCGCCTCGCGCATCTCCGCGCCGAACGCGCTCCACGGGACGCCGCTGCCCGTGCGGTACGCGTCCAGCAGCGCCGGCAGCTGCGGCCCGACCGCCCCCGCGAGCGCGGCGAACGGCGCGAGGAACGCGAGGCTGTCGCGATCCACCAGCACCGCCGCGTGCGCCGCCGGCAGCACGTAGCGCCGCTGCGCCGCGTCCGCGCTCGGCTCGACCACGTCGAGCAACTCGTTCACCGCCTGCTGTTCGAGCCACTCGCGCGCGTAGCGCTCCGCGATCCCCGCACGCGCCGCAAGCTCGCCTGCCGTCGCGGGCCCCCCGCTCGCGAGCGCCCGGTACAACCCGAGCCGACCGCCGAGGTACACCGAGAAGGTCGAGAGCGTGCCCAGCACATCGCCGACCATCCGGTCGACCAGCGCCGCTGTGCGTTCCTCATCCATCACCGCGTACCTCCTTCGCATTACACGAGCTCCCGCGCCAGCTCCGTCGGCTGCGCGTAGTCGATGCCGTCCACGCCGAACCCGAACAGCTCCTCGAACGCATGCTTGTAGCCCGCGTAGTCCGACAGCTCGTGCAGGTTCGCCGTCGTCACACGCGCCCAGCGCCCCGCCACCTCCGCCTGCACCGACACGTCCAGCTCGCGATCGTCGAGCCGGATCCGCCGTTGCGCGTCCACAATCGGCAACGCGCCCGGAGCGAGGTGATCGCGGAAGAGCCGCACCACCTGCTCGATCGTCCCCTCCCACAGCCCGCGCTCGCGCAGCACCGCGAACACGATGCTCATGTACAACGGCACCCCGGGAATCGCCGCCGAGGCCTGCGTCACCACCGCCGTCTGCACGCTCACCCACGCGCCCCCGCCGTGCGCGTCCGCGAGCCGCCCGTGCAAGCGCTCCGCCGTCGCCTCCAGGTGCTCCTTCGCCCGCCCGATCGTGCCGGAGCGATAGATCTCCCGCGTCACGTCCGGCCCCACGTACGAGTACGCGACGCTGCGGCAGCCATCGTTCAGCAGCTGCTCGTCCGCGAGCAGCTCGATCCAGTCCGCCCAGTCCTCGCCGCCCATCACGCGCACCGTGTCCGCGATCTCCTGCTCGCTCGCCGCCTCGATGCTCGCCTCGACGACGGCATCCGCGCGCAGGTCGATCGCCTTCCCGGTGTACGCCGCGCCGATCGGCTTGAGCGCGCTCTGCCACGTCACCGCGCCGTCCGGCGACACCCGCCGCGGCGCCGCGAGCGAGTACACCACGTAGTCGAGCGGCCCGAAGCGCGCCCGCAGCTCCGCCACCACCTGCTGCTTCACCGCGCGCGTGAACGCGTCGCCGTTCACCGTACGCACGAGCAACCCCTCGGCGCGCGCGAGCCGGTGCGCCTCCGCGAGGTTGTACCAGCCCGCGCTGCCCGTGCGCTCCTCGGTCGCCGCGCGCTCGAAGCACACGCCCAGCACGTTCGCGCGCAGCCCGAACGCCGCGCTCAACACCGTCGCGAGCCCGTACCCCGTGCTCGACCCGATCACGAGCACGTTGCCCGCGCGCCGCCCCGCGAGCCCGGCCCGCGCGACCTCCGCCTGGCGCCGCACGACCGCCGCGCAGCCATCCGGATGCGCGTTCACGGAGATGAACCCGCGGATGCGGGGCGCCACGATCTGCGTGCTCAAGCGTTGCTCACTCTCGTCTCAGCCGAGGTCGCGCTCCGCGTACGGTAGCAGCGCCGCACGCCCCGCGGACGCGCGCCCGGCGCGCACCCGCGCACGCCGCGGTGGTGGCACAATCCGTCCCGGATCGCTCGCCGGGGAGGTACCGCCGTGCAGATGCAGCCGCTGGTCCGTCGCTGGCCGCTCGTCGCGCTCGTCGCCGCCGTGCTCGCCCTCGCCGGGCTCGCCGTGCTGCTCGGCACCCGCCTGCTCGACGACCACACGCCTCCGCCCGCGAGCGTGCCCGAATGGGCCGCCCGCGTCTGCGGCGCGCAAAACGCCTTCGTCCAGGCGCTCATCGACTCGCGCGACGACCGCGACCCGCAGTCGCTCGAGCTCGAGGCGCGCAAGCAGCGCGCCGCCGCGCTCGGCCGCGCCGAGATCGCCGCCGCCCAGACCCTCGAACGCGAGCTGCGCGCCTTCTCCCCGCCCGAAGCCGCCCGCGCGTACCACGAGGCGCTGATCGCGCAGGCGCAGGAGACGGCGCGCTTCGTGCAGGAGCAGATCGACGCGATCGCGAAGGCCACCGCGCCACAGCAGATCGCCGTCGCCAACGCACAGGCGCGCTTCCAGCAGCAGGGCGCCGAGCAAGCCGTCACCGCCAGCGGCGCCGTGCTGCCCGACCACGTCGTGCAAGCCCTCGCCAGCGAGCCCAACTGCGCCGGCGTGGACGCGCCCCCCACCCCCTCCGCCTGACCCTCGGTCGCGCATCCCACCGAGACCGCCTCCGACTCCCCCTCGCCCCGCCCCGCGGGGAGGGGGGCCGGGGGGGAGGGCTTCCGGCGCTCCGGCGCCAGCCCAGGCGTCCGACGCCTCCGGGTGGGGTCCGGGGGCGCAGCCCCCGTCTGAGGGTGGGCGGGTGGGCCCTCTTCCTCTTAGTCCCGCAGCTTCAGCACCGCCATGAACGCCTCCTGCGGCACCTCCACCGAGCCCACCATCTTCATGCGCTTCTTGCCCGCCTTCTGCGCCTCCAGCAGCTTGCGCTTGCGCGACACGTCGCCGCCGTAGCACTTCGCCAGCACATTCTTGCGCATCGCCCGCACCGTCTCGCGCGCCACGATGCGCCCGCCGATCGCCGCCTGGATCGGCACGTCGAACAGCTGCCGCGGGATCAGCTCGCGCAGCGCCGCCGTCAGCTTGCGCCCCTGCGCGGCCGCCACATCCACCGGCACGATCGTCGAAAGCGCATCGACGATGTCCCCGTTCACCATCACGTCCAGCCGCGCGACCCGCGCCGGCAGGTAGCTCGCAAACTGGTAATCGAGCGACGCGTACCCCTGCGAGCGCGACTTCAGCTGGTCGTAGAAATCCACGAGGATCTCCGACAGCGGAGCCAGGTACTCCGCGACCACGCGCTGGTCGCCCTCCTCGCCGCCACGGTCGAGATACTCGAGCTTCTCGAAGCGCCCCCGCCGCCCCTGCACCAGCTCCATCACTGCACCCAGGTAGCGCGCCGGCGTCGTCACCGTGATACGCATCCACGGCTCGCGCACCTCCGCGATCTCGTTCGGCACCGGCAGCTCCGCCGGGCTGTCCACCACGATCTCGCGCCCGTCCGTGCGCGTCACCTCGTACGCCACCGACGGCGCCGTCGCGATCAGCGCCATCCCGAACTCGCGCTCCAGCCGCTCCTGGATGATCTCCATGTGCAACAGCCCCAGGAACCCGCAACGAAAGCCGAACCCCAGCGCCACCGACGACTCCGGCTGCCACTGCAGCGACGCGTCGTTGAGGCTCAACCGTTCGAGCGCGTCCCGCAGGTCCGAGTAGCGATCCGCATCCGTCGGGTACAGCCCCGCAAACACCATCGCCTTCGCAGGCCGGTAGCCCGGCAGCGGATCGCTCGCGCCGCCCCGCTCCAGCGTCAGCGTGTCGCCCACGCGGCTATCGCCGACGCCCTTCAGCCCCGTCGCGACGTACCCCACCTGCCCCGCCGTCAGCGCCGGCACCACCTCCAGCTGCGGCCGGAAGCAACCCACCTCCAGCGGCTCGAAGCGCGTGCCCTGCTGCATCAGCCGCAGCTGCTGGCCCGCGCGGATCGTGCCGTCCACCACCCGCACGTACACCAGCACGCCCTTGTACGCGTCGTACTTCGAATCGAACACGAGCGCCCGCAGCGGCGCCTCCGCATCGCCCCGCGGCGACGGCACCTGCGCGACGATCGCCGCCAGGATCTCGTCGATACCCTCGCCACTCTTCGCCGACGCGAACAGCACCTCGTTCGGGTCGATGCCGATCACGTCGACGAGCTCCTGCGCCACCCGCTCCGGCTCCGCCGCCACCATGTCGACCTTGTTGACCACCGGCACCAGCGCGAGGTCCAGGTCGATCGCCTGGTACACGTTCGCCAGCGTCTGCGCCTGGATGCCCTTCGTCGCGTCCACCACCAGCACCGCGCCCTCGCACGCCGCCAGCGCCCGCGACACCTCGTACGCGAAGTCCACGTGGCCCGGCGTATCGATCAGGTTCAGCTCGTAGTCCTCGCCGTCCGCCGCCCGGTACGCCAGGCGCACCGCCTGCGCCTTGATCGTGATCCCCTTCTCGCGCTCCAGGTCCATCTGGTCGAGCACCTGCTCCTGCATCGCACGCGCCGAGACCGCCCCGGTCAGCTCGATCATGCGATCGGCGAGCGTGGACTTCCCATGATCGATGTGCGCGATGATCGAGAAGTTCCGAATGTGCGCCTGGTCCATCGATTCATCCTAGCCGCGCCCGCCCCCACGCGCTCAGCGCCTCACACACTCGACGCCAGCCTCCCCCTCGCGCCGCCGTGCGGGGAGAGGGGGCCGGGGGGTGAGGGTCCCCGCCCCGCACACACACAGACCGGGCGCCTCACGGCGCCCGGTCCAGTACTCGCCTCACCCGTCGAGCAAACTACGCCCGGTGGCACGCCACCCAGTGCGACGGCCCCATCTCGCGCCACTCCGGAATGCGCTCCCGGCACTCGTCGATGGCGATCGGACAACGCGTGTTGAACACGCAGCCCGGAGGCGGCCGTAGCGGCGACGGCACGTCACCCGTCAAGATGATCCGCTCGCGCGTCCGC
>CAMDBZ010000113.1 GCA_945889565.1 Thermoflexus hugenholtzii JAD2
GGGAGCCGGCGGAGGGCGGAGGGGGAGGTGGCGGGGGGCGAAGGACGTCGAGACGGGACGCGCCGTGTTCGTGGTATGAATTGTGGTGGCAAAGCGCACATCTGGAGGGACCGATGACGAGCGCTAGTACAGGCATCGTGCTCGGTCACGAGCATCCGTTGAACGCAGTCGAAAGCGACGCGATGCAGGCTCTGTACGAGTCGGCGTTCCCGCCCCACCTCAGGGGGCCGTGGGACGAGCTGATCGCCGAGTCTTCGTCGGGCGACACGCTCTTGTTTCTCGCACGCGCCGAAGGTGAACTCTTGGGGTTCGCGCACGGCCGGCCGCTGAAAGGCGATCTGCCACTCTTTCTGGAGTACATCGCAATCGAGCCCGCGGTGAGGAGTCGCGGGGTCGGGCGCGAACTTATGGCTGCGATCATGGCGCATGAGGCGGCGCGCGCTGGGGTGATCCTGGAGATCGAGCCACTAGATGAAGGGGATGCTGCCGAGCGTCACGAACGCGCGCGGCGACACGCGTTCTATGAGCGTTTGGGCGCGCTCACAGTCCCTTGCGCGCCAGGCTACATGGTGCCGGGCGACGGCGCGCTGCACCGGCTCTCGCTACGCTGGCTGTCCAGCGAGCTGCCAAGCGGCGCGCCCGGAGGTGCACGGCTACGCGCGATCCTGCACGCCATAGCCACCGAAGGTTACGGGCTCGAGCCCGGCAGCGGCGAATACGCCGCGCTGACGAGGGGGCAGACGTGCTAGCAGCACACATGGCCATCCTCGGCTACGGCCTCCAGGCCGCGCCCGCGACGAGCGGCGGAGGGTCGTCGTGGTGGCCATCGTGGCTAAGCGCGGACGATGTCCAGGCTGCGGCGGCAGTGATCGCCTTGCTGGGTTTGATCTTGCTCATCGCGCAGCTCCGTTCCAGCGCGCGGCAACTGAGGGACTCGCAGCTCAGCACAGGCGCCCAAGAGCCGGTCCGCATCGCACACGAACTGAACACCTTGCAAGCGCAGTTGATCAACGCGCCTCGAAAGTATCGCGTGAGTCGCAGCAAGCGCATCCGCGAGATGCATCTCGACCTCGCGGATGTAGTGAGCGAGGCGCGCCGGACCGCTGGTTTCGTCTTGGACTTCGCCGGTTGGGAGAACTACTTCAGACACCTCGTAACCGACGACGACGACGCAGCCGCGTATAGGGCCGACCTCACCGAATACGAGGGCTGGTATACGGATCAGATGTTCGCGTTGTTCGGACGCCTTTACGTCCGAAACCCAGAAACGCTGCACGTCGACCAGCGGCTATTGGTGTACCGCCCTGGAGACTTCGGGCCGTTGGCGAACGTCGCAGCGGAGGAACAGTCAGCGGCCCCTGCCGCGACGGCTGCCAGCGCGCCTGAGCCCGCGACAGGCCGGTTGAAGGATTGGGACGAACAACCGAGCAGCCTTGGTCGCTGGACGTTTCACGAGGCGAGCGCGAATTGGGAATCAGCGAGGGTTCTGGCTGAAGCAGAGCTGCGACTCCGTGAGCGAGGCCGGTCTGTGGGTGACGTTTGCATCTGCTGGCACAAGAGCGACGAAACGGTGATCGCCAAACGGACACGTGAGGAGATCACGTCTTGGATAGCCTGGCATCTGGCCGAGGGTGGCGTACGCGTCGCGTGGTGGTCCAACCGCGAAGAGACTGATCCGGCTCATGAACGCGAACCGTGTAGACCGTTTGACAACCGGGGCGGGCATCGAACGGTGAATTTGCTCCCTGAACGCCGGCAGTGGATGGACGGCAGCAATCCGCGGTTCCAGCTGCCCAAATACGGACTCCGTCGCTCCCGGTGGCGACAGAACCTCGGACGATAGACTCGGCTGGGCCTTTCGTGAGTAGCCGAGCCCGCGCGTTCCGGCGCGCGCGCCCCGCTAAACCCCCCGCGCGCGCAGCGTCTCGTAGTAGGTGGTGACCTTCGCGAGGGCCTGGGCGGCGCGGTCGAAGCTGGGATAGACGGCGAAGCTGCGGGCGGCGAGCTGCGCCTTGATGGGGACGAGCTCGGCTTCGATGTGGGCGGGGTGGAGCACGAGGATGAGGGGCTGGCCGGTGCGGGCGCGGTAGGACTCGAGGGAGTCGAGCAGGCGGGTGAGGCGGTCCGGGTCGGCTTTCCACTGGCGGAGGAAGAAGCCGGCGGAGAACTCGTAGACGGCGGCGTCGAGGTTGTCGTCGGCGGCGAGGATGTCGAGGATGCGCTGGAAGTTCTCCTCGGCGCCGGCGAAGCCGATGGTGCCGGCCATGTCGAAGGGGTTGCGGTACGAGCCGCCGATGATGTTGAAGAACTCGCCGAGCTGCTCGTAGGAGCGGTCGGAGAGCGGCGGCACGGTGAGGTTGGCGCGGCCGAAGGCGTCCGAGATGGCGACGCTCTGGCCGCCGGTCATGGCCATGAGTGCGACGCGGCGGCCGACGTGCCTAGGCGTGTGCACGAGGCAGGACATGACGTCCAGCAGCTCGTCGAGGGTGTTGACGGGGATGGCGCCGGCCTGGCGCATCATGCCGTCCCAGAGCGCCTGCGGGGTAGCGAGCGAGGCGGTGTGCGAGCGTGTGGCGCGCGCGCCGGCCTCGTTCTGGCCGCCCTTCCAGATCACCACGGGCTTCGTCTTGGTGACTTCGCGCAGGACGCGGAAGAAGCGCTCGCCGTCCTTGACGCCTTCGAGGTACATGCCGATGTACTGCGTGTCCGGGTCGTCGCGCAGGTACTCGAGGTAGTCGGCTTCGTTGAGGATGACGGCGTTGCCGATGGAGACGGTGCGGGTGACCTTGATGCCGTGCAGCGGCGAGATGCCGGAGAGGCTGGCGCCGTGCGTGCCGCTCTGTGCGATGTAAGAGACGTTGCCGTCCGGGACAACGGGCTGGTTGTCCGTGAACTTGACGCCGAGGCGGGCGTTGTGGATGCCCATGCAGTTGGGCCCGACGATGGGCATGCCGTCGGCGGTGGCGAGCTGGACCACGCGTTCCTGTAGCTGCGCGCCGAACTCCTCGCCGGTCTCGGCGAAGCCGGCGGTGAACAGCACCATGCCGCCGGCTTTGCGCGCGATGGCGTCGGCGACGATGCGCGGGGCGACCTGGCGCGGCACGGCGCAGATCACCAGGTCGACGTCGCCGGGGACGTCGTTCATGGAGAGGAAGTTTGTGAAGCCGCGCTTCTCGATCTCCGCGATCTCGTTGGGGTCGACCTGGACGGAGTAGAGGTTGCCGGTGTACTCGCGCTGGTTCTCCAGCCAGTTGTAGGTGGGGCCCTTGTCGCCGACGACGACGACGGTGCGGGGGTTGAGGGCGCGGTGGAGGCGGGCGCGGTCGACGGGCATGGTTCAAGCTCCGGGGGTGCAGTTGGGCGAGTTCGGCGGCCTGGTTAGTTGGGGGCTGCCAGGACGACACGAGCGTCGACGGCGAGCGCGCCTGAGGCGTAGGCGAAGACGGGGTTGAGGTCCAGCTCGGCGATCTCGGGGTGCTGCTCGGCGAAGCTCGAGACCTGGAGGATCATGCGCTCGAGCGCGGCGATGTCGGAGGGTGGCTGGCCGCGCACGCCTTCGAGCACCGGGAAGCCGCGAATTTCGCGCACGATCTGCGCGGCGTCGCGCGGCTCGAGCGGGACGATGCGGAACGCGACGTCCTTCAGCACTTCGACCATGATGCCGCCGAGGCCGAACATCATGACCGGGCCGAACTGCGGGTCGGTGGTGAGGCCGATGATCACCTCGGTGCCCGGCTTGGCCATCGGATGCACGGAGACGCCGTCGATCTTCGCGGTGGGGGCGGCCTGATTCGCGCTCGCGACGATGCGCGCGTATGCGGCCTTGACCGCGGCGCCGTTGGCGAGGTTCAGCTCGACGCCGCCGACGTCCGATTTGTGGGCGATGTCGCCGGAGATGACCTTGAGCACGACCGGGTAGCCGATCTCGGCGGCGACGCGCGCGGCCTCGGCGCCGTTGCGCGCGAGGCGCGCGGGGGTGACGGCGATGCCGGCGGCGCCGAGCAGGTCCTTGGATTCGACTTCGGTGAGCAGCGTGCGGCCGGCGGCGCGGGCCGCGGCGATCGGATCGGGCATGGTGGCTCGTTTCTCCTCGTGCGCCGGGTGGCAGCCGCGCCACTATAGGGAGCTACCCGTAGGGGTCGCAAGGCGGGCGACCGCGGGCGCTCCCTGATCTCCTCCATTCATCGGTGCGAGCGTTCTACCATATTCACCATGGGAACTTCGCAGGGAGGCGATGAGCGGCGAGCCACCCGGTTCGCGGCGGGCGCGTGGCTCGCGGCTGCGCTCGCGGCGCTGGCGCTCGGCGTCGCGCTCGTGGCCGGGGGTGGGCGCGCGGAGGCGCAGCGCGCGCCGCAGTGGACGAGCTGCGGGGGCGGCTTTCAGTGCGTGACGATCAAGGTGCCCTCTGACTACAACGTGCGGAACTCGCCCGCGCTCGACCTGGCGCTGATCCGGCAGCCGGCGCGGGACCCGTCGCGACGCATCGGCGCGCTGGTGGTGAACCCGGGCGGGCCGGGCGCGTCCGGGGTCGCCTTCGTGCGCAACTGGACGCGCAGCCTGGCGCCGGAGGTGCAGGCGCGCTTCGACATCGTGGGGTTCGACCCGCGCGGCGTAGGCGCGAGCTCGCCGCTGCGCTGCCACGACGACATCCAGGCGCTGGCGGCGCTGGACCCGGAGCCGGTGACGGGGGACGAGTGGGCGTCGTTCGCGCGGGCGCAGCGTGGCTTCGCGGAGCTGTGCCGCACGCGCGGCGGGTCGACGCTGCGCACGCTGGGGTCGCAGAACGCGGCGCGGGACATCGAGGCGATCCGCACGCTGCTCCGGGACGAGCAGATCACGTACCTCGGGTACTCGTACGGGACGGTGCTGGGGGCGCTGTACGCGAACCGCTACCCGGAGCGCGTGCGCGCGCTGGTGCTCGATGGGCCGCTGGACATGACGCTGGAGGTGGACGAGCTGATCGCGCAGCAGGCGCTGGGGTTCGAGCAGGCGCTGGACCGCTTCATCGAGCGTTGTGCGGTGGAGGCGTGCGCGATCACGGCGACGGGCATGGATGCGGCGACGGCGATCGACAGGCTGCGGGAGAACGCGCGGGCGCAACCGATCGCGTCGGCGTCTGCGGACCGGCCGGCCGGGCCGGGCGAGGCGTTCCTGGCGATCGTGCAGGGGCTGTACCGACCCTCGCTGTGGCCGGTGCTGGACCAGGCGCTCGCGGACGGGCTGGCGGGCGACGGCAGCGGGCTCGTGCGGCTGGCGGACCGGCTGCTGGGCCGGCAAGGCTCCGCGGACTACGACAACTCGTACGAGGCGAACGCGGCGGTGAACTGCGTCGACTACCGCTTTGCGAAGGAGCCCGCGCACTACGAGGAGCTGGCGCGCGAGCTGGCCAGCGTGGCGCCACGCTTCGGGCCGGCGTTCGCGGCGTCGGCGCTGGTGTGCGCGCTGTGGCCAGCGCCCGCGCAGCCGGTGCTGGGGCCGCGCGTGCGGCAGCTGGCGCCGTCGCTGGTGATCGGTACGACGGGCGACCCGGCGACGCCATTCGGGTGGGCGCTGGCGATGCGGCGGCAGCTGGTGTCATCGACGCTGCTGACGCGCGAGGGCGATGGACACACGGCGTTTCTCGGCGGGAACCGCTGCATCGACGACGTGGTGCACCGCTACCTGATCGCGCTGGAGCTGCCATCGGACGGCGCGATCTGCGGCGAGGCCGACGCGCAGCCGCGCGCGGCCGCGACGCCGCCGGTGGGCGCCACGCCGCCGCCGCGCGTGTTGTCGGGGCCGGCCGTCGCCGTGCCGCCGCCGGACACGGGCGCCCCGCCGGAGCTGGAGACGGAGAGCGTCGGCGGTGGCACGCAGACGGGGCTGCTGGTGGGGCTGTTCTTGCTGGCGCTGTCGCCGGCGGCGCTGGCGGCGGGGATCGTGGGATGGCGGCGCTTCAAGCGCGGGGCGTGGAGCTGAGCAGGTAAGGAACCCGCCCGCCCTTGTGTCTTGGGGGGGGGGGGGGGGG
>CAMDBZ010000114.1 GCA_945889565.1 Thermoflexus hugenholtzii JAD2
CTGGACGATGCGTTCGTGCGCTCGCTCGACGAGGAGGGCATCACGACGGTCGACGAGCTGAGCGCGCGCGTGGGGGAGAACACGCAGACGCGGGTGCAGCTGGAGGCGGACGCGGCCTACCGCGAGGAGGCGATGGACCTGCTGCTGGCAAGCGCGGACATCGACTACCCCGAGGTGCTGGTCGAGACGGAGATCGCACGGCACATCGACCAGGAGTCGAACCACGCGTCGCACACACGCGAAGGCCTGGAGCGGTGGCTGGCGTCGATCGGCCAGAACGAGATCGACCTGCGCGAGACGCTGCGGCCGCAGGCGGACCTGATGGTGCGGCGCGCGCTGGTGCTGCACCGGCTGGCGGAGCTCGAGAGCATCGTGGTGACGCCGGAGCAGATCGAGGCGGAAGTGGACCGGTTCGTCCAGCGCGTGGCTGGAGGGCTGACCTCGGGCGCGTCCGAGGAGCAGGTGGTGTCGCTGCGGAGCATCTTCGACACGCCGGAGCAGCGGCAGACCATCGAGGACCAGCTATTGACGACGACGACGCTCGATCGCCTCGTAGAGGTGGTCTCGCAGCCGGAGACGGAGGAGAGCGGCGGGGAACGGCCGCGCGGCAGCCGTCGCCGGCGAGGCGCTCGCGCGCAGGATGGCGAGGGCGAAGGAGAGGCGACGGACGCGGAGCCGGGCGAGCTCGAGGCCGCTGCTGGGGAGCCTGCCGGCCCCGAGGCCAGCGCGGGCGAGGCCAGCGCGGGCGAGGCCGACGCGAGCGGCTAAACTGGAGATCGATCATCGGGAGCCCCCGGCCGGGGGCGCAGGGAAGCCCGGAGTGGGGATGATACCGAGGGGGACAGGTATGCAGGCGCAGGATATCGTGCCGATGGTCATTGAGACGACCGCGCGCGGCGAGCGGGCGTATGACATCTACTCGCTGCTGCTGAAGGAGCGGATCGTCTTCCTGGGGACGCCGATCGAGGATCAGATCGCGAACATCGTCGTGGCGCAGCTGCTCTACCTGGAGCGCGAGGACCCGGACCGGGACATCCACATGTATGTGCACTCGCCGGGCGGGGTGATTACGGCCGGGCTGGCGATCTACGACACGATGAACCTGATCCGGCCGGACGTGTCGACGATCGCAGTGGGCTCGACGGCATCGATGGCGTCGGTGCTGCTGTGCTCGGGGGCGAAGGGGAAGCGCTATGCGCTGCCGAACGCGACGGTACACATGCACCAGGCGCTGGGCGGGGCGCGGGGGCAGGCGTCCGACATCGAGATTGCGGCGCGGGAGATCCTGCGCAACAACGAGATCATTCGCGGCATCCTGTCGAAGCAGACGGGGCAGCCGATTGAGCGCATCCAGCGGGACTTCGATCGGGACTTCTACATGAGCGCGGATCAGGCCAAGGAATACGGATTCGTGGACGAGATTCTGGCGCGGGCGCCTGTGGAGGCGATCGCGCGGTAGCGGAAGTGCGGTAGCGTTGTCGCGCCGCGCGCGCAAGCGCGCGGCGGGGCGCGGACGAGGTCAGGGGGCCCGGGTCCGATGGCGAACACGACAACGCGCGGCAGCCGTGTGCAGTACCACTGTTCGTTCTGCGGGAAAAACCAGGATCAGGTCAAGCGGCTGATCGCCGGACCGGGTGCGGTGTACATCTGCGACGAGTGCGTGGAGCTGTGCCAGGAGATCATCAGCGAGGAGACGCAGGCCGCCGGCAAGGGGCAGGCGAAGGGCGCGACGCCCCGGCTGCGCACGCCGCAGGAGCTGGTCGCGCAGCTGGACGAGTACATCGTGGGGCAGGAGCGCACGAAGCGCGTGCTCTCGGTGGCGGTGTACAACCACTACAAGCGCATCGATGGGCCGGCGCAGGCGGACATCGACCTCGAGAAGTCCAACATCCTGCTGATCGGGCCGACGGGGACAGGCAAGACCGCGTTCGCGCGGACGCTCGCGCGCATCCTCGACGTGCCGTTCTCGATCGCGGACGCGACGGCGCTGACGGAGGCGGGGTACGTCGGCGAGGATGTGGAGAACATCCTGCTGCACCTGATCCAGTCGGCGGAGTTCGACATCCAGAAGGCGGAGCGTGGCATCGTCTACATCTATGAGATCGACAAGATCGCGCGCAAGACGGACAACCCGTCGATCACGCGCGACGTGTCGGGCGAGGGCGTGCAACAGGCGCTGCTGAAGATCATCGAGGGCACGGTGGCGAGCGTGCCGCCGCAGGGTGGCCGCAAGCACCCGCACCAGGACTTCATCCAGATCAACACCTCGAACATCCTGTTTATCGTGGGTGGGGCGTTCGAGGGGCTGGAGAAGCTGGTCGGCAAGCGCACGGGCGCGGGCGTGCGCTCGATCGGGTTCGGGCAGCAGGGGCGGCTCTCGGACGAGGATCGCGCGGCGGTGCTGCGCGACGTGACGCACGACGACTTGCTGCAGTTCGGCCTGATCCCGGAGTTCGTCGGCCGGCTGCCCGTGGTGTCGACGCTCGATCCGCTGGACGTCGAGACGATGATGGCGATCCTGACGCAGCCGAAGAACGCGGTGGCGAAGCAGTTCCAGCGGCTCTTCGCGATCGACGGCGTGGAGCTGGTGTTCACGGACGACGCGTTGCACGCGATCGCGGAGGCGGCGATCGGCCAGAAGACGGGCGCGCGCGGGCTGCGCACCGTGATGGAAGAGCTGCTGCTGGACGTGATGTACGAGGCGCCGTCGCGCCCGGAGATTCGCAAGTGCGTGGTCTCGGCGGATTGCGTGCTGAAGGGCAAGCGGCCGGTGCTGTTCGCGGAGTCCGGGCAGGTGCTGGACGGCACCGAGGATATCCAGGAGTCCGCGTAGCCCGCGGCGGGGACGCTCGCGCAGCCAGGTGAGCGCCCGCAACGAGAGCCGAATGATGCCCGGACGCGCGCAGCCGCAGTCGCAGGGTTCGCGGCAGCGGCTGGATGCGCTGCTGGTGACGCGCGGCCTTGCGCCATCGCGGGAGCGTGCGCGCGCGCTGGTGCTGGCGCGCAGCGTGCTCGTCGATGGCGTGACGGCGCTGCGCGCGGGTGCACCCGTGGGCGCGCATGTGGCACTGGCGCTGCGTGAGCAGCCCCGTTATGCGAGCCGCGGCGGTGAGAAGCTGCGCGATGCGCTCGCGCGGTCCGGGCTCGCGGAGCTGGTGGCCGGGCGGCGCTGCCTCGACATCGGCGCGTCGACGGGGGGCTTTACGGACTGCCTGCTGCAGCACGGGGCGGCGTCGGTCGTGGCCGTGGACGTGGGGTACGGGCAGCTGGCGGTGGCGCTGCGCGACGACCCGCGCGTCGAGGTGCGGGAGCGCACGAACGCGCGCACGCTCGCGCCGCTCGACCCGCTGGTGGACCTCGTGACCGTGGACGTGTCGTTCATCTCGCTCGCGCTGGTGCTGCCGGCGGCGGTCGCGTCGCTGCGCCCGGGCGGCGATGTGCTGGCGCTGGTGAAGCCGCAGTTCGAGGCGGGGCGCGCGGAGGTGGGGCGCGGCGGCGTGGTGCGCGACCCGGCGATCCATGCGGCGTGCGTGGGGCGGGTGGCGCGCTGGGCGGTGGAGCGCGGCTTGCGCGTGCGCGGCGTGTTCCGGTCGCCGCTCCCGGGCCCCGCGGGTAACCTCGAATTTTTCCTGTGGCTGCGCAGGCCAGCCTGATGCGGCGCATCGCGGTGTGCTACCACCCGGCGGTGACGGGCGCGCGCGCCGTGGCGGAGCGGCTCGCGGAGCTTGCGGGGGAGGCCGGCGTGCTGGCGGCGTGCGCGGAGCTGCCGGACGGTGGCTGGGCGTTGCCGCTCGCGTGGCCGGACGGCCAGGCGGAATTCGCGGCGGCGGAGCTGCTGATCGCGGTCGGCGGGGACGGGACGATGCTGCACGCCTCGGCGATCGCGGCACCGGCGGGGGTGCCGGTGTTCGGGGTGCGGATGGGGCGGCTCGGCTTCCTCGCGGAGTCGACGGAGGCCGAGGCGGAGCGCGATCTGCGGCGCATCATCGGCGGGGCGGGGCGCATCGAGGCGCGGGCGATGGTGCAGGCGCAGGTGGGGGCGGCGGGCGCGCCGTTGCACGCGCTCAACGACGTGGTGATCGGGCGGCAGCACCTGGGGCGCACGGTATCCGTGGGGCTGCGCGTCGATGGAGTGCTGCTGGCGGAGTACCGCGCCGATGCGGTGGTCGTGGCGACGGCCACAGGCTCCACCGGGTACGCGCTGGCGCTGGGAGGGCCGATCCTGCACCCGGGCGCCTCGGAGCTGGTGGTGGTCGCTGTGGCGCCGCACCTGTCGTACCGCAACGCGCTGGTACTGCCGGGGAGCGCGTCGATCGAGCTCGAGATCGCGCGCGCGGAGGGTTGCGTGCTGCTGGCCGACGGAGGGCAGGAGCAGGCGGTGGAGGCGGGGGCGCGGGTGCAGGTGACGCGGTCGCCGCAGACGACGCGCTTCCTGCGGCTGGGCGAGGAGCGGCAGTTCTACGCGAACCTCGCGCGGCGGCTGGGCTGGCTGCGCATCGACCATGCGCTGGGGGACCGTGCGCCCGGCCCGGAGGGCGGCGCGGGCGAGGCGCGCGGGGCGTAGCGCTCGGGCCCGGTGGCCTGGCGACGGCCCGGCGCGCGTGCTCTATCCTGAGGGCTCGGGTGCGCGTCCAGGGTGGCCCTCGTGGAGGGTGCAGGCGATGGTCGAGGCACGGGCAAGGGCGGCAGCCGAAGCGCGCGCGGAGCGGGCGACGGTTCGCGACGCCGAGTCGATTCATCAGCTCGTGAACTTCTGGGCAGCGCGCGGCGACATGCTGCCGCGCACGCTGGCCGAGGTGTACGAGCACCTGCGCGACTTCTTCGTGGTGCGGGAGGCGGACGAGGTGGTGGCGTGCGGGGCGCTGCACATCACGTGGGCTGACCTCGCAGAGCTGAAGTCTGTCGCGGTGCGCGAGGACCGGCAGGCGGCGGGGTACGGCAGCGTGGTGGTGCGCGCGTGCATCGACGAGGGGCGCGGGCTCGGGCTGGCGCGGCTGTTCGCGCTCACGTACCGGCCGGGCTTTTTCGAACGGCTCGGCTTCCAGCAGGTCGATGTGATGACGCTGCCGCGCAAGGTCTGGAACGAGTGCTACCGCTGCCCGAAGTTCCCCGGCTGTAACGAGATCGCGATGACGCTGGAGTTGAGCGCGACCGGGTGAGCCGCGACGCCGATACGGGCTGCCTCGCCCTGGCGGCCGGCCGATGACCTCGGACGGCGCGGAGCTCGTCGACAGCCGGGTCGTGTATCGCTCGCAGGTGTTCGACGTGGCGGAGCAGCGTTTTCGCTTCGCGGACGGGGTGGAGCACGCGCGCTCTGTGGTGCAGCACCCCGGCGCGGTCGCGATCGTCGCGCTGGACGACGCGGGGCGCTGGCTGCTCATCGAACAGTTCCGGCTGCCGGCGGGCGCGGTGCTGCTCGAGATTCCGGCGGGGACGCTGGAGCCGGGCGAGGCACCCGAGGTGACGGCGCAGCGCGAGCTGCGCGAGGAGACGGGGTTCGCGGCGGCGTCGATCGAGCGGCTGGGCGGCACGTGGATGGCGCCGGGGTTCTGCACGGAGTTCATCCACTACTTCGTGGCGCGCGGGCTGCGGGTGGATCCGCTGCCGCACGACGCCGACGAGCGCATCTCGGCGCCGCTGGCGTACACGTTCGACGAGGTGCTTGCGGCCATCGACGCCGGGCGCATCTGCGACGCGAAGAGCGTGGCGGCAGCGCTGTTGTACGAGCGCTGGACGCGCGGGCGCGGGGGCGCTGCCTCGCGCGCTTGACCGTGCTCGGCGGGCGGCGAATAGTCACCTGAACGAGGGGCGGGCCGCGACGCGCGGCAACGAGCGCAGGCAGGTGTCCGCATGGCGCAGGCGACGGGGGCACTGGCGCGTGAGCGCCGCTACGGCAAGACGCAGCGGCAGGACCGCTGGTGGCTGGAGCCCGTGCTGGTGGCGGTGGGG
>CAMDBZ010000115.1 GCA_945889565.1 Thermoflexus hugenholtzii JAD2
ACCAGCGCGCCGTCCTCGCCTCGTACCACCTCCGCGGTGGGAGTCACGAACGGCACCCCGCGCGCCGCGAGCGCCGGCAGCAGCGCCGCCTCGCGCTCGAGCGCTGCCCACGCGCGCGCGTGCTTCGGCACACGCACGACGTACGCGCCCACGCGCCACGCCGCGCTGTCCCGGCCCTCGCCCAGCCAGCGCGCAGCGCCGGGGTTCAGCCAGCGCGCCGTGTCGAGCTCCGCCGCCGACAGCGCGCCGATGCGCGCGCGCAGCGCCGCGCGCACGCGCGCCGGAATGCGCGGCCCAGGCGGCGGCGTCGCGGCTAGCGCGCCTGCGCTGTCGATGGCAAGAGCGCCGGGCGCGTCGACTCGAACGTCGCGATTGCATCGTCGTGCTGCAACGTCAGGCCGATGTCGTCCAGCCCCTCGAGCAAGCAGTGCCGCACGAACGCGTCGATGTCGAAGTGGCGCACCCAGTCCGAGCCCGCGATCGACACCGTCTGCCGCTCGAGGCTCACGACGAGTTGTGTCCCCGGCAGCTCCTCCGCGCGCGCCATGAGGTAGTCGACGTCCGCCTGCGGCAGCTGCACCGTCAGCAGCCCGATCTTCGCGCAGTTGTTGCGAAAGATGTCCGCGAACGACGGCGCGATGATCGCGCGGATGCCGATGTCCTCCAGCGCCCACGGCGCGTGCTCGCGCGACGACCCACACCCGAAGTTCGCGCCCGCCAGCAGCACCGGCGCGCCCGCGTACGCCGGGTTGTTCGTCACGAACGCCGGATCCTTGCGCCAGTCGAAGAACGCGAACGGCCCGAATCCTGTGCGCTCGATGCGCTTCAAGAATTGCTTCGGGATGATCTGGTCCGTGTCCACGTCCGCACGGTTCAGCGGAATCGCGTTGCCGACGATCTCGCGTACGGGTTCCACTAGCGCATCACCTCCCGGATGTCGACGAAGTGCCCGGCGATCGCGGCCGCGGCCGCCATCTCCGGGCTCACGAGGTGCGTGCGCCCCCCGGCGCCTTGCCGCCCCTCGAAGTTGCGATTGGACGTGGATGCGCAGCGCTCGCCCGGCAGCAGGATGTCCGGGTTCATGCCGAGGCACATCGAACAGCCTGCGTCGCGCCACTCGAACCCCGCGTCGAGGAACACCTGGTCGAGGCCCTCGCGTTCCGCCTGCGCCTTCACCAGCCCTGATCCCGGCACCACCATCGCGTGCACCGTGCTCGCCACGCGCTTGTCGCGCACTACCGCCGCGGCCGCGCGTAGGTCCTCGATGCGCGAGTTCGTGCACGAGCCGATGAACACGCGATCGATCGCGATCGACTGGATCGGCGTGCCCGCGCGCAGGTCCATGTACACAAGCGCACGCTGCGCCGATTCGCGCGCCCCCGGCGTCGGCGCGCTCTCCGGGTCCGGCACGCTCGCTGTCACCGGCACCGACTGCGCCGGCGTAGTACCCCACGTCACGTGCGGCTCGA
The DNA here is from genome assembly GCA_945889565.1 of Thermoflexus hugenholtzii JAD2. Lineage (GTDB taxonomy): Bacteria > Chloroflexota > Dehalococcoidia > UBA2979 > UBA2979 > SHYP01. Next base: position 1,470 of record CAMDBZ010000115.1, read on the forward strand.
TCGTGCTGCCGTCGATCACCACCTCGCGGTCGAAGCGCGCGCCCTCGTCCGTCGGCAGCGCGCGCCAGCGCTCCACCGCCTCGTCCCACGCGTCGCCCTGCGGCGCGTACTTGCGCCCCTTGAGGTACGCGAACGTCGTCTCGTCCGGCGCGATCATCCCCGCACGCGCGCCGGCCTCGATCGACATGTTGCACACCGTCATCCGCCCCTCCATCGAGAGGCCGCGGATCACCTCGCCGCGATACTCGATCACGTGCCCCACGCCGCCGTCGACGCCGATCGTGCGGATGATCGCCAGGATCACGTCCTTCGCCGTCACGCCCGGTCCGAGCTTCCCCGTCACCTCCACCGACATCGTCTGCGGACGCGCCTGCAGCAGCGTTTGCGTCGCCAGCACATGCTCGACCTCCGACGTGCCGATGCCGACCGCGAGCGCGCCGAACGCCCCGTGCGTCGAGGTGTGCGAGTCCCCGCACACGATCGTCAGCCCCGGCTGCGTCAGCCCCTGCTCCGGCCCGATGATGTGCACGATCCCCTGGCGGATGTCGAACATGTCCCACAGCGGGATGTCGAACTCGCGCGTGTTCGCGCGCAGCGTCTCCAGCTGCTGCTGCGACAGCGGGTCCGGGTTCGGCAGCGCCCGATCGACCGTCGGCACGTTGTGATCCACCGTCGCCAGCGTCAGGTCCGGCCGCCGCACGCGCCGCCCCGCGAGCCGCAACGACTCGAACGCCTGCGGTGACGTCACCTCGTGCACAAGGTGCAGGTCGATGTACAGCAGGTCGGGCTGCCCGGCCTCCGCCCGCACCAGGTGCTGCTCCCAGATCTTCTCGGACAACGTCCGCGGTGTGCTCATCGTGCTCCCCCCATCCGCCAGTGACCGGCGCTCGAGACTACTGCGACGGCGCGCCTGCGGCGGCGTGGCGGCGCGACTCCGTGTTGAGATAGCGATTGAGCGCGTGCACGTACGCGCGCGCGCTCGCCACCAGGATGTCCGTGTCCGCCGCGCGCCCCGTGTACGACCCGCCGTCCGCCTCGATGCGGATCGTCACCTCGCCCTGCGCGTCGATGCCCTCAGTCACGGACTTCACGCTGAACTCCGTCAGCTCGTTCTGCACGTGCAGCACGCGGTTGATCGCCTGGTAGATCGCGTCCACTGGCCCAGTGCCGATCGCCGCGTCCTGGTGCGACGCGCCGTCCGGCCCGATCAGCCGCACCGTTGCCGTCGGCGCGCTGTGATCGCCCGCCGACACCTGCACCAGGTCCAGCTGCCACTGCTCCGCCACCTGCACCGAGCTCACCTCCGCGAGGATCGCCTGCAGGTCGCGGTCGTCCACCTCGTCGCGCCGGTCCGCCACGTCCTTGAACGCCTCGTACACCCGCTGGAACTCGTCCTCCCCCAGCGTGACGCCGAGGTCGAACAGCCGCGAGCGCAGCCCGTGCCGCCCGGACACCTTCGTCAGCACGATCGACCCACCGGCCGGGATGCCGATGTCCGCGGGGTCCATGATCTCGTACGTCGCGCGCAGCTTGAGCACGCCGTCCTGGTGAATCCCCGACGAATGCCGGAACGCGTTCTTCCCCACGATCGCCTTGTTCGACTGCACCGCCATCCCGGACACTCGCTCGACGATCCGGCTCGCGTGGTAGATCTCGCGCGTGTTCACGTCCGTGTGCACGCCCAGGAAGTCCCCCCGCGTCTTGATCGCCATGATCACCTCTTCGATCGCCGTATTGCCCGCACGCTCGCCGATGCCATTGATCGCACCCTCGACCTGCCGCGCGCCGCCGAGCACGCCCGCGAGCGAGTTCGCCACCGCGAGCCCCAGGTCGTTGTGGCAGTGCACCGAGATGCGCGCCTTCTCGATCCCCGGCACACGTTCCCGCACCGTGCGGATGAACCGCTCAAACTCCTGCGGGATCGCATAGCCCACGGTGTCCGGCACGTTGACCGTCGTCGCGCCTTCCTCGATCGCCGCCGCGAGCAGCTGGTACACGAACTCGAGGTCTGACCGCGTCGCGTCCATCGGCGAGAACTCGACGTCCGACGTGTAGCGCGCCGCGCGCGCCACCGCCGCCCGCGCCATCTCCATCACGTCCTCGCGGTTCTTGCGCAGCTGGTGCGCCATCTGGATCTCGCTCGACGAGATGAACACGTGGATGCGCGGCGTCTCCGCGCGCTGCACCGCCTGCCAGCACGCGTCGATGTCGTCGAAGTTCGCCCGCGCGAGCCCCGCGATCACCGGTCCCTTCACCTCGCGCGCGATCAGCGACACCGCTTCCAGGTCGCCCGGCGATGAGAACGGGAACCCCGCCTCGATGATGTCCACGTTCATCCGCGCGAGCTGCCGCGCGACCTCCAGCTTGTCCTCGATCGTGAACCCCACCCCCGCCGACTGCTCGCCGTCGCGCAGCGTCGTATCGAAGATGTACACCTTGTCCGTCATCGTCCCACCTCGCTCACCGCGTTCGACGCCCCTCGCGTGCTCCCCGGCCCTCCCGCCCGCTCACGCGGCGGAGGGCCGCCGAAGCGCGAGCGCGTGCGTGCTGCACGCGGCGCCGGCCGCGCTCACCGCTTCGCCTGGTTCAGCCACGCCATCATCGCGCGCACTTCCTTGCCCACCTGCTCCACCGGGTGCTCCGCGTTCTGCCGGCGCAGCGCCTGGAAGTGCGGCCGCCCCGCCTGGTTCTCCAGGATCCACTCACGCGCGAACGAGCCGTCCTGCACCTCGTCGAGGATCGTGCGCATCGTGTCCTTCACCCGCGCGTCGATCACGCGCGGGCCGCGCGTGTAGTCGCCGTACTCCGCCGTGTCGCTCACCGAGTAGCGCATGTACTCCATGCCGCCCTCGTACAGCAGATCGACGATCAGCTTCAGCTCGTGGAACGTCTCGAAGTACGCCGACTCCGGCTGGTACCCCGCTTCGATCAGCGTTTCGAACGCCGCCTTGATCAGCGAGGTGATGCCGCCACACAGGATCACCTGCTCGCCGAACAGGTCCGTCTCGGTCTCTTCCTTGAACGTCGTCTCCAGGATCCCCGCGCGCGCTGCGCCGATGCCCTTGCCGTACGCCAGCGCCAGCTGCAGCGCCGTCTCGCTCGCGTTCTGGTGCACCGCCACCAGCGCCGGCACCCCCGCGCCCTCCGTGTACACCCGCCGCACGAGGTGCCCCGGCCCCTTCGGCGCGATCATCGAAACGTCGACCTCGGGCGGGGCCTCGATCTGGTTGAAGTGGATGTTGAAGCCGTGCGCGAACATCAGCGTCTTGCCGCTCGTCATGTGCGGCGCCACGTGATCCTCGTACACCTTGCGCGTCGCCTGGTCCGGCACCAGCATCATGATCACGTCCGAGTCGCGCGCGACCTCTTCGACGCTGCCCACCTGCAGCCCCGCCGCCTGCGCCTTCGCCCACGACGGCGACCCCGGGTACAGCCCGACCGACACCTGCACGCCCGAGTCCTTGAGGTTGAGCGCGTGCGCGTGCCCCTGCGACCCGTACCCAATCACGCCGACGCGCTTCCCGCGCAGCAAGCCCAGGTCCGCGTCCTGCTCGTAGTAGATCCGTGCCACTGGTCCCCCTCGGTCTGCGTGTGTCCCTTGATGCCGTCGCGCCGCAAGCGCGCGCTACGTCGATGCGTATTGCTGTCGTGGCGTCCGCAGGATTGCGCCCGCGAGCGCCGTCGCGCCGAGCAGCAGCAGCAGGCTCACGCCGGCCTCGCCTGCTGTGACGACATCGCTGCTGCAGCTCGAGCCGTTGGCGTACGTCACGCAGCGCTCGTCCGAGCGCACGAACAGCGCGACGAAGCCACCGAGCCACAGCACCGCTATCGCGGCGGCTCCCGCGATGCTCGCCAGCACCCCGACGAGCGTGACGCGCGCGCGGAGCGCGCTCGCCAGCGCCAGCGCGCCCGCGACAGTCAGCAGCACGAGCGCCGGCAGCGCTGTGAGGTAGCTCACCACCGTCACGCCGATCGCCGGCAGCAGCGCGCCGCCGAGCACTACCGACCGCGCCGCGGCCCGGCCTGGCGCCTGCCACTCCGCCAGGAGCGCCCACGCGAACGGCGCGATGCCGAACGCCAGCAGTACCAGCCGCCAGCCGTCGGGCGGGCTATTCCCGTCCGCGTTCGCGATGAACACGCCGGCGAGCGCCATCAACGCGCTCGCCCACGCCGCGGCCGCCGCCACCAGGCCCGCCTCCCAGTCGCGCCGCATTACGGCGCTCAGTCGCTCACGTACGGCAGGTCGCCCTCGGGGCGCCGGCCGGACTCGTGGTGGAAGCGCTGCGCCGCCTCCGGCTCGGCCTCCCCCGCCGCGGGATGCTGCGCCGTCGTGCGCTCGCCGCGCAGCATCGCGACGCGGCCCGTGCGCACCAGCTCGAGGATGCCGTACGGCTCGACGTTCGCGACGAACGCCGACAGCCGCTCCTCCGCCGCGACGATCTCGACGACC